>CAYYSC010000242.1:0-5487 GCA_964474065.1 uncultured Rhodospirillales bacterium
CGATGAACGACACGATGGCGCGGCTGCACAACGTGGATTTCCGCGGGGTTGGGCTGGAGGGTTATGGCCGCGTCGGCGGCTACATGGCGCGCCAGGTGAAGCGCTGGTCCCAACAGTACGAAGCATCCAAGACGGACGATCTGCCGGAGATGGAGAACCTCGTCGTCTGGTTGAACGAAAACATGCCGGCGGATGACGAGACGACCATCGTTCATGGCGATTTTCGCATGGAGAACCTCATCTATCATCCGGTGGAGCCGAAGGTGCTCGCGGTGATCGACTGGGAGTTGGGAACGCTTGGCAATCCGCTGTCAGACTTGGCCTACAACTGCCTGATGTACCACTGGGGCGACGAAGCACGAGCGGATATTACCGATCTGGATTTGGAATCCTACGGCATCCCGACGGAAGAGCGGTACGTGGAGATGTATTGCCGGCGGACCGGCCGCAGCAGTATTCCTAAATGGAATTTCTACCTGGTGCTGTCGCTCTATCGCTTGGCAGCGATCAGCCAGGGTGTCTACAAGCGCGGCCTGGATGGCAATGCTTCCAGCCCGGACGCGCTGCAGCGTGGCCGCAACGCCCGGTCGCTCGCCCAGATCGGCTGGCGGTTGGTGCAGACCCGCGGCGTCGGCTGATCGCTGGTCTGCCCCGGTTTTGTCGGGCGGGCATCCAAAAACGCCACCCAGGCGACCGAACCTGGGCAGCGCTTTCTAATAATCCCTGGCAACGCTGACGGGCCCTTATGTGCCGAAAAAGTCGTTGCCCTTGTCATCGGTCACAATGAAAGCGGGGAAGTTCTCCACCTCGATACGCCAGACTGCTTCCATGCCAAATTCTTCGAAGTCGATGCATTCGACCTTACGGATGTGATCCTGCGCAAGTCGGGCCGCGGATCCGCCAATGGAGCCAAGGTAGAAGCCGCGGTGCTTGTTGCAGGCGTCTACGACTTGGCGCGAGCGGTTGCCCTTCGCCAGCATGACCATGCTGCCGCCTTTCGCCTGGAACTCATCCACGAACGAATCCATGCGTCCCGCCGTCGTCGGGCCAAACGAGCCGCTGGCATAACCGGTTGGAGTCTTGGCCGGACCAGCGTAGTAGATCGGGTGGTTCTTGAAATAGTCCGGCATCGGCTTGCCATCTGCCATCTCCCGCTGAATGCGGGCATGGGCCAGATCGCGGGCCACGATCATCGGGCCGGTCAGCGCCAGCCGTGTCTTGATTGGGTGGGCCGAAAGCTGTGCCCTGATCTGTTCCATCGGCTGGTTCAGATCGATGCTGACGACCTCACCGCCCAATTCCTGCTGCGAGGGCTCCGGAAGGTACTGGGCCGGGTTATATTCCAGTTGTTCCAGGAAAACGCCGTCGCGGGTGATCTTCCCCAGCGCCTGGCGGTCGGCCGAACAGGAGACGCCTAAACCAATCGGCAGCGAGGCACCGTGCCGCGGCAGGCGGATCACGCGGACATCATGGCAGAAATACTTGCCGCCGAATTGGGCGCCGATGCCCATCTCACGCGTCAGGCCGAGGATGGCCTGCTCCATTTCCACGTCACGGATCGCCTGGCCATGCAGCCCACCGCTGGTCGGCAAATGATCGTAATAGCGGGTGGAAGCGAGCTTCACCGTCTTCAGGTTCATCTCCGCCGATGTCCCGCCAATGACAATGGCCAAATGATAGGGCGGACAAGCCGCGGTGCCGAGCGTCCGGATCTTTTCGTCAAGGAACTGGACCAGCCGCTCCGGATGAAGCTGCGAGGGCGTCGCCTGATAAAGGAAAGCCTTGTTCGCCGATCCGCCGCCCTTCGCGATGAACAGGAATTCGTATTCGTCGCCTGCCGTCGCGTAGAGGTCCATCTGCACCGGCAGATTGGTGCCGGTATTCTTTTCCTCGAACATGGAGACCGGCGATAGTTGGGAAAAGCGCAGATTTTCCTGGTCGTAGGTGCGGAAAACACCGCGGGAGACCGCTTCCTCGTCATTGGCGCCGGTCCAGACGCGCTCACCTTTCTTGCCCATGACGATGGCCGTGCCCGTATCCTGGCACATCGGCAACACCCCACCGGCAGCGATGTTGGCGTTTTTCAGAAGGTCGAGCGCCACGAAACGGTCGTTTTCGCTTGCCTCCGGGTCATCCAGGATGGAACGCAATTGGGCCAGATGGCCCGGCCTCAGGTAGAAGCTGATGTCCTTGAACGCTTCTCGGGTCAGATCGGTCAATGCCTCGGGCGCCACCGTCACGATTTCCTGTCCGCGGAAGGTGTCAAAATTGACGTAGTCACCGTCCAGCTTGCGCCAGGGCGTATCGTCGTGCGGGGCATCGAACATCGGAACATAAGCGAAGGCGGCCATTCAGAAGCGCTCCGTACGAGAAGGTCAGGATCAAATTAGGAAAATCAGGTTTTCTTGCGGAAGGCATCCAGGCTGATAACCTCACCCGGGCCCGAAGGCCGCGTCGGGCCGTCGTCATCGGGCTCGTCATCGGTGCCGGGCTCGCCGCTCTCTGCCTCTTCGCCGGCAGCCGAGCCTTCCAACGCACCGCTGAACTGCAGGCCGAAGCCAACCGAAGGATCGGCGAAGCTGACGATCGCATCGAAGGGGATCGACAGCCGCTCCAGCTTCTTGTTGAAGCTCAGCGTCACCTCGAAAAAGTCGTCGGATACCTCCAAATTATAGAACTGGTGCTGCAAAACGATCGTCATCTGATCGCTATACTGCGCCCGCAGCACATCAGCGATCATAACGCCCGGATAGTTCGTATTGAAGGTAATGTAAAAGTGCTGGTCGCCAAGAAAACCTTTCTCGGCGACTTCCGCAATCGCATCACGCATGACGCCTTGCAGCGCCTTTTCGACCATCTGGTCATAATATTCGCGACTGTGCTGTTCGGTTGGGCCGGCCATGGTTTCGCGCTCTCTTGCATGCGCAACAGGTAACTCTAGCCATGTTCTAGCGCAGCCTGCGACGGAGCGATAGTGGGAGGGGATTTTATAGTGGGAGGGCTTCTGTTGCCCGGTGCCCTCCCGAACCGCGCTTGCCTAGATCTTAAGCAGCGAGTGCGACTTCATTGTCATTCGCACATAGATTGTGGCCCGATGACGGTGGTACCATGCCGAGCAAAGGATACGCCTTTACCACGCACGTCGATCCTGGTTCGCCCCCAGAATGTCGCCCGGTTGTGGGCTGACGGGTGTCTGGTGGAGGCGCCGGGTACTGCCCCCGGGTCCGTAACGCTTATTACGCGTACCGTTTATCGCCATAGTCAGGTGCGACCTGACACACCCTATATAGGACAGGCAGCCGGCCGTTAAAAGAGGGGGCAGAGGGTTTTGTGACCTGCGTTATCAAGGAGGCCCGGCCATGGCGCTGACGCCCGAACAATCCTGCGAACTCGAAGCTGCCCGCGCCGCCCGTGCCGAAACGCGCCGTCCCACCGTCCCGGCGCTGGAAGAACTGCTGTTTCAGGTCATTCCGGTGCTGGATCACGGCTTTGTTCGGGTCGTCGATTATATGGGGAACGACGCGGCCATCGTCCAAGCAGCCCGGGTGTCCTATGGGGCCGGCACCAAACAGGTGCGGGAGGACGAAGGGCTGATCCGATATCTGCTCCGCCACCGGCACACGACGCCCCTCGAGATGTGCGAAATCAAATTCCACGTGAAGCTGCCGATTTTTGTCGCCCGCCAGTGGATCCGGCACCGCACCGCCAATGTCAACGAATACTCGGCGCGCTACTCCCTGCTCGACCGCGAATTCTACGTACCCGCTCCGCAGAACCTTGCGGCCCAATCCACCGCGAACCGACAAGGCCGCGGCAACGTGCTGGAGGGCGAAGAAGCGGCGCGCGCCTTGCGCTGGCTGCGGGAGGACGCCTTGCAGGCTTTCGACCATTACGAGGCCATGTTGAACGAAGACCCGGACGCACCTGCCTTTGATTCGGGCAACCGGGGGCTCGCGCGGGAGTTGGCGCGCATGAACCTGCCGCTGTCCACCTATACGCAGTGGTACTGGAAAACGGACCTGCACAACTTGCTGCACTTTCTGGCACTGCGGGCGGATAGCCATGCCCAGTACGAGATCCGTGTATACGCGGAAGCGATGCTGAATGTTGTTGCGAAATGGGTGCCCGCGGTCTATCGGGCCTTTTCCGACTATCGCTTGGGCGGATACGAACTCTCGGCGCCAGCGCTTGCCGTTGTGCGGCGGATGCTTGCGGGCGAGCCGGTCGAGCAGAAACAAAGCGGCCTCAGCCCGCGCGAATGGCGCGAACTGATGGCCGCGATCGGGCGCGAGTGATCAGTCTTAGTGGAACTGCCTGGCGGCGTTAGACGGACCAGGGCGCCTTATGGACTTCCCGGAACGCATCTGCATGAGTCAGACCGATGTCCTTGAGTTGGTGCTCGCTCATCCGGGCAAGCGCCGCCCGAGCCTGGGCCCGTTCCTGCCACAGCGAAACCTGGCTGATGACGCGCTGCAAAAAACTGGACTTCGGCTTGCCGCGGCCGAATGATTGGTCCGAAACTGTTGCCGTGGTCATGATTTTCTCACCTGTTGTATCTGAAGGTTCATGACTAGGAAGTAGGGCGATGTTGCGCCGCAACATCGCCCAATACTGCGCCTCAGGCTCGCGCAAAACGCATGGCTCCGCAGTGATCCAGCCGCGACACACAGGTCTTCGACGCCCGTTGCAACGCGCTGCCATTCTGACTATGGTGCAGCCCATTCAGCCGCAGTAGCTCAGTTGGTAGAGCAACGCATTCGTAATGCGTGGGTCGGGGGTTCGAGTCCCTCCTGCGGCACCAAGTTTTGCGTATAAGCAATTGATTGCGCTAGATCTTTTTATCCAGCGACAATCCTTTCCGCCCAAGTTTCCACCCGAGTGAATCCCACGAAAGCCGCCACTTTTGACTGCTGTCGGGCAGTCCTGCGGAGTCGCCAGAGGTCGGCTGAGTTTACGAGCTGCCAAGGTCGGATCGTCGCCTAAGGAAAGTGGCTCCGGTGAGAGGGAGCGGTGGTTCAGTGGCGAATGCAACGGGCAAGGCGAAACTGATAATGTAGGAGTCGCAAAGCATGCTGGAATTCCCGCCGTTGCTGACCGTTGCTCTTATGGGCATAAGATTCACGGATCGATCGGAAAAGGGGAGCCTGCATGCACGTCTGCGTTTTCAGCACGAAACCTTACGACGCGACGTTCCTTGCCAACGCCAATTCTGACGTCGGCCACCGCCTTTCGTTTCGGGAGCCAAGACTTACCGCCGAGACGGCGCCCCTTGCGCGCGATGCCGAGGCGGTTTGCATATTCGTCAATGATGTCGCCAATGCCGAAACCCTGACGATTTTGGCCGGGCTTGGCGTCAGGCTGGTAGCCTTGCGATGCGCCGGGTTTAACAATGTCGATCTCGCCGCCGCACGGGACTTGGGCATTACGGTGGCCCGCGTCCCTGCATACTCCCCGAACGCCGTGGCCGAGCACACGATTGCACTGATC
>CAYYSC010000243.1:0-5474 GCA_964474065.1 uncultured Rhodospirillales bacterium
CGCACCGATCACCGACCGGAATCTCGGCGTCCAGCCGAGAAATTCGGCCTCCTTCCGCAGGTAGCCTCCCGCCTTGTTCGAAACCAAACCCATGGGCAGGGTCCGCGCCGCCTTAAGAAGATTTTCCGCTCCATCGAGGACCGTAAGGGCCGCGAGGTGCTCGCGCTCGAAGCCCGCATAGAAAATGTCCCGGGCCCGTTGCCATTCCGGCCCGAAAAGTCTGGGGAAGCTGTCCCGCTGAGACGCACTGATCTGCTCCATGGCCTCTGCGCGCGACCAGACCGGCTTCCCGAATGCCGTGAGCGCGTCGTTGATCCCGTGAACGATCGCGTCCCAATTGTCGATCAACGTACCGTCCCAATCGAACAGCAATGCGCGCGGCGCCGGCAATTTGGTGGTCACGCCGCCTGCTCCCCCTGTGCACAGAAGGCGCCGTAGCGCTCACGGAGATCCAGGCTGACGCTCCCAGGCTTACCGTTCGCCACCGTGGCATCGTCGATTTGAACGATGGGCATGACGCCGAGAGTCGTCGAAGTGATGAATATCTCGCGCGCGCCTTTTGCCTCTTCCAGCGTGAAGGGCCGTTCTTCGACCGGCAGACCCGCTTTGCGCGCCAGCGACAGAACGCGGTCCCGGGTAACGCCGCCCAGAATGGCGTTGGTAGCTGGATGCGTCACCAATGTTCCGTCCGTCGCCAGCATAAAAGCATTGGTGGAGCCCCCCTCCGTTACCACGCCATCCTCCTCCCGGGTGAACAAAGCCTCGGTCGCGCCATGCTCCCTTGCTGTCTGCTTGGCCAACACATTCGGCAGCAGTGCCACCGATTTCACGTCGCAGCGCCGCCAGCGGATTTCGGGCACACTCATCAAACGTCCCCCGGCCTCCACCTGCTCCACGCTGGGTGGCCACTGCCGGCGGGCGGTCATGACGAGGCTCGGACGGCTTGCAGAGGGGAATGGTGCATCGCGCCGCGCAACCCCGCGTGTCAACTGCATGTAGAGAATGCCATGGTCGATCCGGTTGCGGCGGATCATCTGAGCCATCACCTGGCGCAAGGGCGCGCGCGGCATGGGCGGCGTGAGGCGCAAAGCCGCGAGTGAGCGGTCCCACCGGTCGAGGTGCGGGATCTCATCGACAAACCGGCCCCTATGAACGGCTATCACCTCATAGATGCCATCGGCAAACTGAAAGCCCCGGTCCTCAACGGAAACGGTGGCGGCGGAATGGGGCAAGTACCGCCCGTTGACATAGGAAACCCGGCTCATTCGCTCTCTCTAAAAGTGTTCCAGGCTAACGGCGAAAATGCGTTCTACCTTCTTTACCACCGACCCCGCGGCAAACAGAATGACCCGGTCATGCGCCTTGATCATCGTATCGGGCCGGGGGATGATGACCTGTTTTTCCCTAACGATCGCTCCCACCAACGCACCATGCGGCAGTTTCGACTGGGCCAGGGTTTTCCCCACAATCGCGGACGATTCCATCGCCTCAATGTCGATAATCTCCCCGAACCCATCACCGATGGAATGCACCGAGCGCACCCGCCCGCGCCGCACCCGCTGGAGGATCGTGGAAGCAGTGATTGCGCGGGGGTTGATGATTACATCCAGGTCGAGGGGCGTCAGCAGCTCGGAATAAGCCGGACGCGTAACAAGGACGATCGCCTGCTTCGTACCGTGCCGCTTGGCGAGCAGCGATACCAAGATGTTGGTTTCGTCATGGTCGGTAACTGCAATGATCGTATCTGCCCGGGTTGCATTTGCCTCGTCCAGCAGTTCCGGGTCCATGGCATCACCATGCAGCACCACGGTTCTCGGCAGCCTCTGCGCAACTTCTTCGGCCCGCTCCGGCGAAATTTCAATGATCTTGGCCGTGATATCACGGTCGTCTTCCTCGATAATCCGTGCGAGCCGCCGGCCAATATTCCCGCCACCGACGATAATTACCCGGTGGCTTTCGGGCACCTCCTGACCGAAAGCTGCCATGCAACGGGGCACATGGCTGCCTTCCGCAACGAAATAAACCTCGTCGCGGGGAAACAGTTGATCATGGTCGCTCGGCACGAAGGACCGGCCGCCGCGCGTGACTCCGACCACATTGATATTCAGGTCGGGAAACAATGCCGTCAGCTGCCGTAACGGCGTGTTGACGATCGGACACTGCTCGCCGAGGCGGACACCCACCAGCCGCACCTTCCCGTCCGCGAGCGAGATCATCTCCGTCGCGCCGGGCGCGTGCAGACGGCGCATGATGGCCCGCGCCACCTCCAACTCCGGCGAGATCTTGACGTCGATCGGGAGCCCCCGGTCGCCAAACAGCGCAGACCAGCGTTCGGCCGTATAGTCCTGGTCCCGCACCCGCGCGATCTTCGTCGGCACGTTGAACAGCACGTGCGCCACGGCGCAGGCCACCATGTTGACCTCGTCCGATAAGGTGGCGGCAATCAGCATGTCGGCTTCAGCGGCACCTGCCTGCTCCAGCACTCCAGGCCTGGACGCATAACCGACGATGCCGCGCACATCCAAGCTTTCGTCCACCCGCCGGATCAGTTCGGGAGATTGGTCTATCACCACAACATCGTTGTCTTCATTCGACAATTGCCTGGCCAGCGTCGTGCCAACCTGACCAGCACCGCAGATAATAATCTTCATCCTTGTCCACTCATCCTCTGCGCCCGCGCGGGTTACTGATCAGAGCCGATCGCCCGTGAGTTGAACCCCGAGCGACTTGAGCTTCCGGTGCAGGGCGGACCGCTCCATCCCGACAAATTCAGCGGTGCGCGAAATATTGCCTCCGAACCGCTCAACCTGGGCCAGCAGGTAATCCCGTTCGAACTGCTCGCGGGCCTGGCGCAGGGGTAGAGACAACCCCTCCAACGCATGGCGCAACCGGCCGTCTGCATCCGACCGGCCAAGGATCTCCGGCGGCAAGGCATCCGCGCCAATGGCCTTTACATCGCCCGCCAGGATCAACGTCCGTTCCATGGTGTTGCGCAATTGGCGCACATTGCCGGGCCAGTCATATGTCTGAAGGTGAGAAAGCGCATCACCTCCCAATGCTGGAGGTGTGCGTCCCTGAGCCAAGGCGAAACGTTCGAGGAAATGTTCGGCCAGTTGCGGAATGTCCTCCCGGCGCTGGCTCAATGGAGGCACATCAATCGGAACAACGGCCAGCCGGTAATACAAATCCTCTCTGAAGCGACCGTCCTTCACAGCGGCATGCAGGTCCCGGCTTGTTGTCGCCATCACGCGGACCTGCACCTGCACCCGGGCGCTGCCGCCGACGCGAACGAACGATTGTTCCTGGAGAACCCGCAGGATCTTTGCCTGGGTTTCCGGCGGCATGTCGGAGACTTCGTCCAGGAGGAGCGTGCCGCTATGCGCCTGCTCGAAGGTGCCGATGCGCCGACTCCCATCCGGGGTTGTCGCCTCTGCACCGAACAGCGTCATTTCCATGGTTTCCGGTTCGATCGTCGCGCAGTTCACCACCACAAAAGGGCCGGACGCATAGCGGGAAGCAGCATGGATCTGCCTTGCTACGGCTTCCTTGCCGACGCCGGCGGGGCCGGATATCAGCAACCGGCTGTTGGTCGGGCCGACTTTCGCGATCGCCTGCTCGATCGCGCGCGCGGCATGGGATCGCGCGACCACGATCGGATCACCACCGGTCCGGGCCCGCAGTTCAGCGTTTTCCCGGCGAAGGCTGGCGTTTTCCATCGCCCGTTGCACGACCAGAAGCAGACGGTCCACCTTAAACGGCTTCTCAATGAAGTCATACGCGCCTGCCCGGATCGCGGCGACTGCCGTCTCAATCGTACCATGGCCGCTGATCATGACCGCTGGCGTATCCGGCGCCATTCTTTGAAAAGCCTCCAGCAACCCCAGGCCGTCCAGCCGACTACCCTCTAACCAAACGTCGAGGATGGCGAGATTGGGCTGCCGCTCAGCCAGCGCCGCTAGTGCTTCCTCGGACGTCGCGGCCTCGCGCACCTCATAGCCCTCGTCGGACAACAAGCCGGCAATCAGCAGCCGAATATCAGCCTCGTCATCGACAATTAGAATGTCGCGCGCCACCGCGTCATGCCTCCTCCTCCTCCTTGCCTTTCCGTATCCTTACCACCACACGCGCCCCGCCTTCCGGACGATCATGCAGGCGCAGGCTTCCATGGTGGTCACCGATGATCTTTTGCGCGATGGCGAGGCCCAGACCCGTGCCCTTTGCCTTGGTCGTGACGTAGGGCTCCGCCAGCCGGTCCCTCAGTTGCTGCGGTAAGCCAACGCCGTTGTCTTCGACTTCAACGGTCAACGAAGCTGCGTTCGCCGCGAGGCGGACCGCGATCTGACCACCTTCACGCCCGCCGGGACGCTGGGCGATCGCTTGCGCCGCATTTTGCAGAATGTTGGCCAGCACCTGTTCTATTTGACCCGGATCGCACCAAGCCTCAAGCGGCTCTTCCGCGCCAAGGACGGCGTAGGTGATTTGGGGCTCCGCCGTCTGTTGCATGGCTACCGTTTCGCGCAGCATTGTCGCCACATCGCACCAGACCTTCTCCGGCGCGGGCAGTCGCGCGAAATCCGAGAACTCGTCGACCATCCGGCGAAGGCTCTCCACCTGCCGGATAATCGTGTCCGTACACTGGGCGAAGGTTTCCGGGTCGCTCTGCACCTCAGCGGAATACCGCCGTTTCAGGCGCTCCGCCGACAGTTGAATCGGCGTCAGCGGGTTTTTGATCTCATGGGCAATGCGACGGGCCACATCGGACCATGCGGCCTTTCGCTGCGCATCCAGCAGTTCGGTGATGTCCGTGAAGGTGACGACCGAGCCGGCATCGCTCCCAAGTTCGGCCGTTACCCGAACGAGAAAGGTCCGCTCGCCCTGCAATGTCTCGAATACGACCTGTCCCTCCGCGGTCGACGCCGGAAGCCGCATGGCGGAGCCTATCAGGGACGCGATTTCCGGCAGAATATCTGCCAGTGGGTGATCGCGATATTGGTCCAGCTCAATTCCGAGCAGGAGGCTGGCCATCCGGTTCGGGTACCGGATGCGCCCGGCCCCGTCGAGCCCGATTACTCCGGCCGCGACACCGGAGAGAACCGCTTCCGTGAAACGCCTACGCTGGTCCAGTTGCCGATTCGCCTCGACCAGTTCCTGGCGCTGGGCGCGCAACTGCGCCGTCATCCGGTTGAACACCCGGCCGAGCGATTGGAACTCGCTCGCATTGCCAAGCTGGGTCAGCCGCACCTCCAAATCGCCCGCACGGACCCGCTCCGCCGCCTCCACCAGGGCGGCAAGCGGGCGCGCCATCTGACCCGCGATGGAGAGGCCAAACCAGATCGCGACCATGACGAGCAGCAGCGCGAGCACCGTGAAAATGGCGCCGAAGGTCAGCTCGATCTCGCCCCGCTGCGCCTGCAGCGCTTCGAACCGGCTGACAGCGGCGCGCACCTCGCCAATGCGGTTCAACACTACCCGGT
>CAYYSC010000244.1:0-5455 GCA_964474065.1 uncultured Rhodospirillales bacterium
TCGCCGCGCCCTTGCCGCGGCCTTTCTCTTCTCCGGAATAGGTGAGGACCACTTCGGTCTCCGTGCAGTCCTTGTCTTGCCAATCCTCGAATTCCGCGCCGATCACGTAACGGCCAGTGCCGCCGTGATCGGAGATCGAGCCCAGCGCGCCGAGGCTGTGATTATCGCCCAGGCGGCGCTCCGGGATTTCAAAGCCGATGATGAGCGAACCGACGGCGTCCTCCACCTCCGCCCGGCTGTAGGGTTCCTTGCGAGGCGGAAGGTTCTTGCCCATCCGGAAGGCGTACTCGCTTTCCACGATCGGGCCGAGCAATTCCGCGTGCTTGTAGGTGACACCGTTGCGGTCCAGCATGTCCTCTGTCAGGAAGCCGACGAACGGCCCGGAAAGCCCCATCGCTTGTTGCGCCGCTGCAGCGGTCGCGCCGATCTTCCAGCCGACAACCGGCTTCGTATTTTCGGCCAAAATCTGGGCGCCGATGGCGGTGGCCTCGGCCTCCGTATTCGGGCGCAGCGCTTCCGGCAAGTCAGGCTCGCGCCGGCGCGCGGCACGGGCCTCCATCAGGAAGTGCGCGGCTTCGCGGATCTGGTTAGGGGTCATCTCTGGCAGTCTCCTCTACGCGGAATCGGTGCGCGATCTCACTATTTCGTCGGCAAGCCGCCCGGTGAGTTCCTGCAGATGGTCGAAGCGCCATTCGAAGCTGCCGACGCCCATGGTGAGCGAGCGCAGTTCGACGATCATGTCGCGGATTTCCGCCTGTGGCATGTGCGCTTCGACCTGGTCCCACCCGGGCCAGCCCTCGCGCGCATCATAGCCCAAAATCTGGCCGCGTCTGCCGGAGAGCAGGCGCTGAACCGCCGCAGTCGCGCTGTCCGGGGTGTAGACAGTGATATGGACGATCGGCTCCAGCAGCACGGGTTTGGCGTTGGGCAGGGCTTCCTGAATGGCGATCCGGCCCGCGGTTTTGAACGCCTGTTCTGAGCTATCCACGGGATGGTGTTTGCCGTCGGTCAGCGTCACCTTCACGTCCACCACGGGAAAACCGAGCGGGCCTTGCTTCAGTGCTTCCCGAACGCCGGTCTCCACTGCCGGAATGTATTGCCGGGGCACTGCTCCGCCCACGACCTTCTCTGCAAACTGGAGCCCTTCGCCGCGAGCGAGCGGCTCCAGCGTGATCTGCACGTCGCCGAACTGCCCGTGGCCGCCGGTCTGGCGCTTGAAGCGCGAATGTTGGTTGGTGCTTGCTTGGATGGTCTCGCGGTAGGGGGTGCCGATAGCCTCAGTCGTGACGGCGACGCTGAACCGGTTTTTCAGCCGGTCCAGCGCGATCGCGACGTGCTGTTCGCCCTGACCGCGCAGGGTCAGCTGGTGCAATTCCGGGTCCTGTTCTATCTGGAGCGAGTTGTCCTCCTCGCAGAGTTTCTGCAGCGCGCCGGAGAGCTTGACCTCGTCGGACCGGTTTTCCGCGTGCAGGGCCACGGCGTAGGTGGCAGCAGGCGGGACGGGCCATTCTTCCGCAATCTTCCGGCCGCTGTTTCTCAGAACCTCTCCCGCTTTCAGGCTGTCCACCCTGCCGATGGCCATGACCTGACCCGTTTCCGCATTCTGGCGTTTGGCGGTCGCGCCGCCTTTCATGGAGAGCAAGGTGCCGAGCTTCTCCCCGCCGAGGCTATCGCCCTCCTTTACACTGCCCGCCAGCACGCGCCCGAGCGAAAGCTTGCCGGTGTGCCCCGCATGGACCGTCTTGAACAGTTGGATGGCAGGCCCGCCGGCAGGATCGATACCCCGGCGCTCGGCCGCCAGCGTCGGGGCCGGCGTGTCATGGCGCAGCGCCTTGAACAGACGCCGGACGCCGTGATCTTTCTCGCCCGCGCCGATGAGAACCGGCACCACGAGGTCCTGGCCGATATCGCTGCGCAGATGGCCGTAAATCTCTTCCTTCGGCGGAACACGATCTTCCAGGAGCTGCTCCAACAGCGTGTCATCGAAATCTGCCAGCGCCTCCAGCATTTCCTGGCGTGACTCTTCCTTCCGGTCCAGAAACTCATCCGGAATCGTGATCAATTCGGAGGCCTGACCGGCCTGGTAGCGGTAGGCACGCTCGCTGATCAGATCGACATAGCCCGTCACCTGCTCGCCTTCCCTGATCGGCACCTGACGCAGTACCAGCGGGCGCGAAGAGACCGCCTGGTAGGCCTCCATAACGTCCCGGACGCGCATTTGTGTCGTATCCATCTTGTTGATGAACAGCATGTGCGGAATAGCCTGCTCGTCCAGAAAGTGCAGGAGCGGCGCGATCGTCAATGCCCGCTCCGGCAGCGGTTCGCAAACGACTACCGCGATGTCAGCGACCATGCAGGCGGCCTTCGCATCTTGGGAGAGTTCGATGGAGCCGGGGCAATCCAGAAACGTCCAACGATCGCCCAGATAGTCGCACTCCGCCACGGAAAGTTCGGTGCTCATGCCCCGGGCACGGGCTTCTGGGCTGGAGTCGCCCACCGTGTTGCCGTCTTTGATCGAGCCCTTTCGCGTGATTGCGCCCGCCGCGTGCAGCATACTTTCCATCAGCGAGGTCTTGCCGGAAAGATAGGGGCCGACCAGCGCGGCGCAGCGCGGCGTTCTAGTGCCAGAAGGAATTCCTTGAGCGAGATCGTTCGGCATGTGCGCTTAACTCCCGGTTCTTTGTGTTTCCGGCGCGCTCGTCCAAGGCCCTAAACGTCAATGGCGGGCGCGGGGAAGCGCCGATCGAGCCATGGTGCGCCCGTCCGCCGCGGGAGTGCAATGGAAATGTTACCGAAGAATGCCGGTCACCATCCTGTGCCCTGGCCTTGACGTAAAAACGGCGGGCCAAAGCCCGCCGCTCATCAAGCGCTCGTTCGGGAAGCGGGCTCAATAGGGTACCGGATGCACCGCCTGCACTTCCGGGATGTAATGTCGGAGCATGTTCTCGATACCCATTTTCAGCGTCGCGGTGGAGCTGGGGCAGCCGGCGCAGGCGCCCTGCATCGCCAGATAGACCACGCCATCCTCGAACCGGCGAAACACGATGTCGCCGCCGTCCTGGGCGACTGCCGGACGGACGCGCTCGTCCAGCAATTCCTTGATCTGCGCCACCACTTCGGAGTTGGCGCCCTCATGCTCGGAATGAGCTTCGTCCGCCTCGCCGACCATCACGGGCGCGCCCATGGTGAAGTGATCCATGATCGCGGCCAGAATCTGCGGCTTGAGGGACTGCCAGTCGCGCGATTCCTCTTTCGTGACGCTGACGAAGTCCGCGCCGAGAAAGACCTGTGTCACGCCGCCCGTCACGAACAATGCCTCGGCCAACGGAGACTTGCCTTTCGCTTCCTCTAGGCTGGGAAAGTTGGCGGAACCGCTTCCCAACACGTCGATACCGGGCAGGAACTTCAGAGTGGACGGGTTCGGGGTCGTTTCGGTTTGGATGAACATGGCGCTAAGTCTCCGGCGGGTAGACAGTCAGTTATAATACAACGAGACGGTGTGCTCGGCTTCGGCAAAGAACAGCCAACGTTCGAATACCACACCGGCACCCGCAAACATCAGCGTGATGAACGAGAAGAACATCCCCACAGCATTGCTTTCGGTCTCGATCATCACAATCGACGCCAGCACCGGTGTGGCAAACAGCATGGCCTGAATCAACAGGCGGAGCCGTCTGGAATGTTCGCGCGCGACCCGAAACACCATCTCCTTTTGCAGGTAATTGGGGCTTGTGTGCGGCGCTTCCAAGGGGCGAACCTTGCCATGCTTGCCAAGACCCGTTGCCGTCTCGCGGGTCGATTCGGGCTTTTCCCCGTCAACCTTGCGCCAGTAGGCGAACTTCAATGCCCAGGCTACCAGTGCGGCCACCAGCATCAGCCAAGCGAATACCTGGTTCTCGCTCTTGAAGACATAGGCGATCACGTTGAGGCATACCACGCCGGTCAGGAGTGCCAGCGCCAGGTAATTCGGTGCCACCAGCGGAGAATGCCATTGGCGGATTGGCTTGAGGGAGGCGTAGATCATGGCGGTACAGTACACCGTAACGGCCGCTGCGATCGCCGAGACTATCCCCGCCGCTGCGAAAACATGGCCGGTATCTTCCAGGATTACCCAGCCAACGAACAGCACCATTGCGGGCAGGTAAGCGATGATCGCCATGACCCCCTCCCGGCTGAGCCAGGAAGTTTTCCATTGGCTTAGGGCGCGCCATGCTCTTTCCGGATGACCCAGATGGAAGGTCGAGGAAAGCAGGCCGGCGGTGATGAGAGCAAGTGCGGCGGCCAGTCCGACAAAACCCAGCCAGCGGTCAGCCGGCAGCAGCCCGATAGCGCCAAAGAGGCCCATCAAGGCAAGCAGACCGTATCCGGCGCCAGACGCCGTGGTAAAGAAAATGATCGAGGCGGCGGGATGCATTCAGACGACTCTGGAAGGAGGAAGAGCGAGGAGAACCGGTACCTTATCGTTTGATGACGGCTGCGTCTCCCCGAGATTACGTCGCCCCGTGCCGTATTCGCCAGTTTACCCGAGGCGGTGGCTCTCGCGCGCCGTTGTTGAACTCTCCTCCAGCCGGAACACCCGCTTCGTCCCGAACCCCCGGATCTCATGCTCGCCAAGGTCCGTCATGTGAAATTCGTGCTGGAGATAGGGATACATGTCCTCGCAAAAGAGGATCTCCATCGGCCCGCAGAGCGGCTCCATGCGGGCCGCCAGGTTCACGCCGGGACCAAAAATATCGTAGACGTATTTCTGGAGGCCAACGATGGAGCCGATAACGGGGCCCGTGTTCATGCCGATGCGGCAGTTCCAGGTCTCCTGGCTGGTTTGGTTCCGCCGTTTCAGATAACGGACCATACGCAGGGCGACCTTCGCGATGTTGGACGCGTGGTCGGGATTGGGCTCCGGCAGGCCTGATACGGCAACATAGGCATCGCCCATGGTTTTCAGCCGCTCGCATCCGAATTGATCCACGATCCGGTCGAACGCGGTGAAGATGTCGTTCAACTCGCTGATCAGCTTGGTCGGGTCACGGCTGACCGACATTTCGGTAAACCCGACAAAGTCCAGCATCAGCACCGACGCTTCGTCGTACCGCTGCGGTATGCTGACGCCGAATTCCTTCCACTCGTCGTAGACACGCTGCGGCATGATGTTCAGCAGAGTTTTCTCGACCCGCGCCTTTTCCTTTTTGAGGTCGCGATTCTGACGCTCGATCAACTTGGAGTATGATTCGATCATATACTCCAACTCTTTGATCTTGGAAATGTTCTGACATTGCACGAGAAGCGCTCCCTGGCAGTTGCCCAGGGCTGGCGATACCTCGACCGCAAGAGAGACGGGCCGGCGCCTCGGCTTGACCTGGGCTTCGAACCGGTAGCTCTGTCCCCGTTCGATGGCGAGCCTAGCCGCATCCACGTCGAAGCCTTGGATCAGCGCGTGAATAATTTCTCCGCCTGC
>CAYYSC010000245.1:0-5437 GCA_964474065.1 uncultured Rhodospirillales bacterium
GCCGACATTGTCGGTCTCCAAATTCAGCGCCATCCCCTTGGTCCCGTCCTCGAACTCGACCATTTCGCCCGCTTGGACGTTGTCGAGGCCATAAACACGGGCGACACCGTCACCAACGGAGAGGACCTGGCCAACCTCGGCCACATCGGCTTCGGCGCCGAAACTGGCAATCTCGTTCTTGAGGATCTCGGAGATTTCGGAGGCGCGGATTTCCATCAGTGAACCCCTTTCATAGCGTGCTGCAGACGCTGAAGTTTGGTACGCAGGGAGCTGTCATACATGCGGGAGCCGAGTTGTACGACCATGCCTCCCAGCAAAGAAGAATCGACGGCGGTTTCCAGGGTGACTTTCGCCCCGGCGACGTCGCGTAACGCGGTTTCCAGGCGCTTCATCTGCTCATCGCTGAGCGGACGCGCGGCGGTAATCTTGGCCCTGACCTCGCCCCGCCGTTCCGCCAGGATGGCGAGAAAGGCGTCCGCCATCTCGGGCAGGGCGAACAAGCGGCGGTTACGGGCGACAAGCCGCAGAAAATTGCTCGTCAAACGCTGCGCGCCATATCGCTCGGCGATGGCGGCTAGCGCTCGTTCCTGGTCTTCCCACCCAAGTACGGGGGATCGGATCAGGCGGCGAAAATCGGCGCTTTCTTCGTAAAGCGCCTTCAGACTCCGCAGGTCATCCGCGACCTGATCGAGAGTCTTGGCTTCGTCCGCCAGCTCGTAGAGCGCGCCAGCGTAGCGCTCGGCAAGCCCGGAGGCCGGTCCAATGCTGGTTGCCACGGTCGGAAAACCTCACGGCCGGAAGTCAGTTGGGAGCCATGTCGACGAGCCAGTGCAGGGACACGGTAACGACGATGGCAGCCAAGGCGCACCAATGCGCTGGCTGGAGGGTGGTTAGCACACGAGTTGCGCGGCTGGCGAGCCTTCCTGCCTACCCTCGCGACATCTGGACGCTTCCGCCGTCAGAGGAAAGTATAAGGATCGATATCGACGGCAAGGCGCACACTCCCCGACGGCCTCGCACCTGCCAGCCATTGCCGCATCGCCTGCGGAACGTTCACTTCGCGCTCTGCATGCAACAGCAGCCGCACCCGATGACGCCCGCGTACCAGGGCCAAAGGGGCGGGCGTAGGCCCCAAAACGCGCACGCGGTCGCTGTGCGGGGCACAGGCCGCCAGTTCCCGGGCGAACGCCATTGCTGCGGTCAAATCGTTTGCCGATACGACTACCGCTGCCAACCGGCCATAGGGCGGCATCGTGGCATCGCGCCTGGCTGCCGCCTCGGCCGCGTAGAACGCATCCCGGTCGCCCGCTGCCAGCGCCTGAAGGACCGGCTGGCCAGGCTCCGTCGTTTGCAATAACACCCGGCCGGGCCGCTCTGCGCGACCGGCGCGTCCTGCTACCTGCGTGAGGAGTTGGAAGGTGCGTTCGCCCGCGCGCAGGTCGCCGCCCGCCAGGCCCAGGTCTGCATCGACCACGCCGACAACGGTCAAAAGGGGGAAGTGGTGCCCCTTGGCGATCAATTGGGTGCCGACGATCAGGTCGATCTCGTGCCGCTGGATCGAGCCGATCAGCTCGGCGACTGCGTGCGGGCCTTGCAGAAGGTCCGAAGACATCACGGCGATCCGAGCTTTCGGCCATCGGTCCGCAACTTCTTCGGCGATTCTCTCGACCCCCGGACCGCAGGCTGCAAGACTTTCCGTGGCGCCGCAGGAGGGGCACGCTGCCGGTATGCGCTCCGCATGGCCGCAGTGATGGCAATGCAGGCGGCCAGTGTATCGATGCTCCACCAACCAGGCCGAACAATGCGGGCAGGCGAATCGATGGCCACAGGCGCGGCAGAGCGTGAGAGGAGCATAGCCCCTCCGGTTCAGGAATAGGAGTGCCTGCTCGCCGCTGCCCAGCGCCTCGCTCACCGCATCGGCGAGTGGCGGCGAGAGCCACTGGCCGCGTGGCGGCGGATTCCGGACCAAGTCCACCAACTCCACCGAAGGCATG
This sequence comes from uncultured Rhodospirillales bacterium, assembly GCA_964474065.1. Taxonomy (GTDB): domain Bacteria; phylum Pseudomonadota; class Alphaproteobacteria; order Bin95; family Bin95; genus JACKII01. The sequence goes on from CAYYSC010000245.1 coordinate 1,995, forward strand.
GAGGCGCCCGCGTGCCGCTGTGGTAGGGCCAGCCGCCGATAGCGTCCGCGTTTGACATTGGCGACTGTCTCCAGCGAGGGCGTGGCCGATACCAGGCAGACCGGGATCCGCTCCAGTTGGGCCCGGACGATCGCCATGTCGCGAGCGTGGTAGCGGACACCGTCCTCCTGCTTGAAGGCTTGGTCGTGCTCCTCATCCACGACGATCAGGCGAAGGTCGGCGAAAGGGAGGAAAAGCGCGGAGCGGGCGCCCACAACGATTCGCGCAGATCCTTCCGCAACCCACCGCCAGGACCGGCGTCGGGCGGGCCCGCCCACATCCGAATGCCAGAGGGTGGGGACCGCGCCGAAACGGGCCTTGAACCGGTCCAGCCATTGTGCCGTCAAAGCGATCTCCGGCAGCAGCACCAGCACCTGGCCGCCGTCTCTCAGCGCCGCCGCGATTGCCTCAAAATAGACTTCCGTCTTCCCGGAACCGGTCACCCCGTCTAGCAGATCGACCTCGAATCGTTCGGCCCCAACGGCCCCAATCAGCTTATGCGCAGCGGCGGTCTGTTCCAGGGACAGTGCGGGACCAGGGTGTGCCGGGTCTGGCAACGGCGGCCGGACAGGGTCCATCTGTGTCCGCACCAGCAGCCCCGCATCGGCCATCGCGCGCACCACCGCATCGCTGGTCCCGGCCGTTTCGGCAAGCCTGCGGGCGGGCAAGGGGCCGGCGGCCCCCGCTTCCAGCACCCGGCGGCGGGCTTCTGTGACCCGCACGTCTTTCGGCAAGGTGTCCGGACGGCGGTAGGCGATCCGGGGTGATTCGGGCTGGAGCACCGCCGGCAGATGCACGGCCATACGCAGAACCGCGCCGTGTGGACTAAGCGTATAGGCCGCGACCCAATCGATCAGTTGGCGCAAGGATTTCGGCATGCGGGGAGCCGAAATTTGCGCCGCCACGGGTTTGAGTTTCGCCCGATCGACACTGATGTCCTTATTGCCGTCCTCATCATCCCAGACCACGCCGACCAGCATGCGCTTGCCCAGCGGCACCTCGACCCAGTCGCCGGGAGCGAGCGTCATGCCAGGCGGAACCAGATAAGTGAGCGGACGCGCGAACGGGAGCGCCGTCGGTAGCCCGACCTGCGCCGTTTCGGCTTCATCCTTTGGCGCAAGGGGGTGCGGCCTAGTCTGAGGAACCGGCATCCTCTACATTGGTCTCAACGGAATTCGATACCCGGACCATAGCCTCGAATTGAGCAGCGGTCACGGGCGCGAGCGGCGGAGGCTGTTGATGAAGTTTTTTGTGGATACCGCGGACTTGCAAGAGATCCGCGATCTGGGCGGAACGGGCATGTTGGACGGGGTCACCACCAATCCGTCTTTGATGGCCAAGACTGGTCTGAAAATCGTCGATGTGATTGCGGCCATATGCGAGGTCGTGCCGGGGCCGGTATCGGCAGAGGTCGCAGCGACTGACCATGACACGATGCTGGCCGAAGGCCGTCGGCTGGCGAGGATCGCGCCGAACGTGGCGGTGAAGGTGCCACTAACCGTGGACGGCCTCCGAACGTGTAAGCTGCTTTCCGAGGAAGGCATAATGGTCAATGTCACCCTGTGTTTCTCTCCCACCCAGGCGATTTTGGCGGCGAAGGCCGGGGCAACATTTGTCTCGCCCTTTGTTGGCCGTCTGGATGATCTCTCCCAGGATGGGATGCAGCTTATCGGCGACATCGTGCAAATCTACCGGCAGTACGAAGCATTCAAGACCGAAGTCCTGGTCGCCTCCATCCGGCATCCGGTCCATCTGCTGCAGGCGGCCAAGCTCGGTGCCCACGTTGCGACCCTGCCGCCGAACGTAATACGCCAGCTTTACAACCATCCGCTGACGGACAAGGGGCTTGCGGCCTTCCTCGCGGATTGGGAGAAGACGGACCAATCCATTCTGGAGCAGTAGAGGAAAGCGATGCCGGGTCCACGTTCCAAACCTCAACCGAAAAGCCGCCGCCCAGCGCCGGGCGACAGCCTGACGCCGGAGGCTGTGGCGGCTTGGTTGCGGCAGAACCCGGATTTTCTGGCCAAGAACCCTGATCTTCTGTTTGCCCTGACACCCCCCGATTACGACCAGGGGCAGGGCGTAGTGGATTTCCAGCGGTTCATGGTGGAGCGTCAGCGCCGGGAACTGGACAAGCTGAAGACAAGCGGCCAGGAACTGCTTGAGGCAAGCCGTGCCAACAAGGCGTTGCAGCAATCGGTCCAAAAAGCGGTGATCGCGCTGCTTTCGGCTCCCACTTTCGAACGCGCCATCGAGGTGGTGGTGGAGGAATGGACAGCAATTCTGGACGCAGATGTCGTCATGATGGGGGTCGAGGGATCGGCAGAGCGTCCGATCCCGGGCTTGAAGGTCGGTCTCACCCTATTGTCCGCCGGCGACGTGGATTCGCGCTTGGGTCGGCTGCAGGACGTCAAAATCATCTCTGCCTTGGACCCGCCGGATCCCGCGATGTTCGGCGAGGCGGCAGGGTTGGCCCGCTCCGTGGTCTGGCTGCGCCTGCCCATCCATGAGGATACGCCCCCCGGGATGCTCGCTATCGGCGCGCGGGAGACAGGACATTTCCATCCCCGGCAGAACACCGAACTTTACCGTTTCCTTGCCAACGTCTTGGCTGCAACGATCCGTGCATGGCTGAATTTGCCCGAACCTCCGAACAAGCTTGGGCATTGACGCCATTTGCGGCCGATCTGGCGGCCGCGGTCCAGGAATGGCGGGCCTGGATGCTGAACGAGCGGCGCCTGTCGCAACGGACCGCCGCGATCTACCTACACGATCTGACCAGGCTCTGCCGGTTCCTTGCTGATCACCTTGGCATCGCCATTGGCTTGAATGAACTGGCTATGCTGCGCCTTGCCGACTTGCGTGCATGGCAGGCACACCAGCAGCGAGCAGGCAAGGGCGCCGGTTCGCGGGCACTCGGCGTTTCGGCGTTGAGAAGCTTCGATCGGTTTCTGCGGCGCCAGGGGAGGGAAGGCATCAGCAGTCTCGTCGGATTGAGGCCGCCCAAGGTCATGAAGCCGGCACCGAGACCCCTGGAAGTGCAACAGGCGGTGGGGCTCCTGGAAGCGGTCGACAATCATGCGGAGGCATGGGTCGGTCTCCGCGATCAGGCACTGTTCACGCTTCTCTATGGCTGCGGCTTACGTATCGGCGAGGCCTTGGCACTTAACCGCGGGGCTTTCCCATTCGGCGACAGTGTGCGCGTGACCGGCAAAGGCCGCAAGCAGCGCCTTGTGCCTGTAATCCCGGCTATAGGACAAGCGCTCGAAGCCTATCTCGCGGCATGTCCCTATGGCCTTGGACGGGAAGATCCGTTGTTCGTTGGCGCCCGCGGCAAGCGGCTTTCGGCGGCTGTGGCGCAACGGCGATTGCGGGAATTGCGGCCGCTCCTGGGCCTGGACGAA
>CAYYSC010000246.1:0-5436 GCA_964474065.1 uncultured Rhodospirillales bacterium
TCCACTGTCGTGGCCAGCACGCTGAATGGCGCATCGGCCTCCACCTTCGGCGGTGGGACGTGCTCGACGATTCTGTCGAACAGGGCGGCCATGTCGCCCGGGCGCTCGTCCGGATCGGCTGCGGCCCAGCCCTGCTTGGCGCTGGCGAAGAGGGTGGGGAAATCGAGTTGTTGCTCGTTGGCGTCCAGCGCCGCAAACAGATCAAAAGTCTCATCCTGAACCTCGAAAGCGCGCTGGTCCGGCTTGTCCACCTTGTTGATCAAGACGATTGGATTCAGCCCTAACCGCAGCGCTTTGCCAACCACGAACTTGGTCTGCGGCATGGGACCTTCGCTCGCGTCCACCAGCACGACAACGCCATCCACCATGCTGAGGATGCGCTCCACCTCGCCCCCGAAGTCGGCGTGGCCGGGAGTATCGACGATATTGATGCGGGTGCCCTGCCAGACAACGCTAGTGCATTTGGCCAGAATGGTAATGCCGCGCTCGCGCTCCTGATCATTCGAATCCATGGCACGTTCTGCCACCTGCTGGTTGGCGCGGAACGTGCCGGATTGATGAAGCAGGCAGTCAACCAGGGTTGTTTTGCCATGATCGACGTGCGCGATGATCGCGATATTTCGGATGTCCATGGGGACGGCTGCTTTCGCATGGGGCCGCGCTCAGGCGTTCGGAGTCAGCGTCGAACCAACCGGGCTGCGGCGAAGTTTTCTGTGAGAATGACTCTTTAATATGGGCAGATAGTGGTACAGGCAACCGGCGACTTGTCACGCGCGCTGCCGGGCGGGCAGCACCGCCCACAAGCGCGCGCGCGTCGGCTTCGAATTCGACCCTTGGGCATTTGGTCTCGTATTGATGGAGAACGGCCTCTACCTTCTCCGTCCAGGTTCGCCCACAATGGATGCCAATCAACACAAATGACCGGGAGTCACGTCCATGCCTACCTTTGAACACCTTCTGTACGAGGTCGATCGAGGCCGCGCTCGCATTATCCTGAACCGTCCACAGAAGCGTAACGCGCTTTCTATCGCCGTGCTGGAGGAGTTGAACCGGGCGCTCTGGGAGTCAGACAACAACAAGGGCGTGCACTGCGTTATCCTGCGGGGCGCTGGCCCGAGCTTCTGCGCCGGGTACGACCTGACACCCTCGCCGAACACCTCGCAAACCGCCGGAGCCGAGGAGGGCACCGCCTACCGGGACGGCGGTATCTACAACGAGCCCACCATTGACGACGATATCTGGCGCCTCGAAAAAGCCCAGCGCGAGCGGATGGCGTTGTTCGACATGCACAAGCCGGTCATTGCGCAAGTGCATGGCTACTGCATTGCCGGCGGTACGGACATCGCCCTTTTGAGCGACATGGTCATCGCAGCGAACGACTCCATCATTGGATTTCCGCCGGCCCGCGACCTAGGCTCACTGCCGAACCAGATGTGGGTTTATAATTGCGGCCCTCAATGGGCAAAGCGTTTGCTGCTGACCGGTGACACGGTCACCGGAAAAGAAGCGGCCAGCATCGGGCTTGTGATGAAAAGCGTCCCTGGTGACCTGTTGGAGCAGGAGGTTGAAGGCCTTGCCGACCGGATGGCCAGGATCGACCCGGACCTCCTTGCCGCCAACAAACGGATCGTGAATCTGGGCCTGGAATTGATGGGCGCGCGCACGCTGCAGCGGCTTGCAGCCGAAAATGATGCCCGCGCCCACCTTGCGCCCGGCACCGCCCGGTTTCGCCAAGTGGCGAAGGAGAAGGGACTTAAGGCGGCTCTCCAGGCGCGTGACGCCGAGTTCGGCGACGGCCGCGCGCGGGTGCATGGCCCCGAGATCCGGGATTCCCAAGGCCGTTTGATTGAGGGTTAGCGTCCAATGCAGCCTGCCCGCCTGCGCGCCCGAACCTGGGTGGACGCCTGTCTGACTGTGTGCCGCTCTCATGGGATCCCGGCGACGGTGCTGGCGCGCGGCGACGCGGATGCCGGCACGGTGCTGCTGAAATGGCGGCCCCCCGGCGGCGAAGGAGCGGTGCTGTCGCCCTTTACTGGACTAGATGGAGAGCGGCTTTGGACAAAAGTGACAGGAGCTGATCCAGTGGCTGAGGCGGAGTGCGACGCCTACTGGCGGCGGCAGCGTGAGCGTGACCGGGACCTTTGGGTGGTCGAGATCGAAAGCCGCGAATTATGGCACCCGCTCGGCGAAACCGTGGAAGACGAACGGCCGGCCGAGCGGAACCCGGCGGCAGCTTTGTTTCGGCGGCGGTGAGAGGGTTACGGCTCGAAAACGAGTTGCATCCGGTCGGCCGGGAAGGCGGCAATCCCGAACTCGATTGGCGTGCCGTCCATGTCGAGGTTGATGGCCTCGGTGATCAGCAACGGCCGGCTTTTGGGAATGGCCAAGAGCCGCACTTCTTCCGGCGACGGAAGGCGCGCGGAAACCCGGGTGCGGCCGCGCGTGTAGTCCGCGACGCCCGCCTTCGCCAGCGCTTTTGTGACGGATTGGGTTTCGTGGTAGGTCCGGAAAATGTCGGGGAACCGCTGCTGGGGGAACATATGGGTGGTAAGGGACACTGGCAGCATGTCTGCCCGCCGCAGCGTGAGGATACGCAAGACCGGCGAGCCTGGTGCAATCTGCAACGCCCGGGCAATGCGCTGGTCGGCGGCGATCTCGTTAGTTTCCACCGACTGCCCGTCCGGCTCCCGGTCTTGCGCCCGGATCGTGTCGGAAAAGCGCGTGCGCCGGGTGATGTGGTAATCAATCAATCCTTCCTGAACGAACGTGCCGCGGCCCTGTTCCGCGCGGATGACACCGGCGTCTGACAAAGCCGCCAACGCGCGGCGGACCGTATGGCGGTTGACCCCGAAACGAGTGGTCAGTTCCCATTCGGTCGGCATCCGATCGCCCGGCCGCAAGACCCGTTCGTGGATGTCGTTCTCCAGGGTTTGGGCAATTTGTCGCCAGAGCGGCTGGCGTTTCTGATCTTTCTCGACCGTTTGGACTGTCATGATGTTGTCACTTGTTGAGGATGAATTTCTGCTTTAGGAGTAACGCCTAACGCGTTGCTCGCTCATTCTCAATACTTTAGACGAATTAGCGGATTTGCTGGATCGGTGGGACGGAAAAATGTTGCCTGACGAAGATTTGCAGCGGAAAAACTGGCTGTCAGTACTCGCCAAGGCGGAAGAAACTCAATTGGCAGAGGCGCTCGACCGGCTTGATCAGCAAAGCGGATTCCGATGGCTCCGGCGGGGAGAGACCGGTGCGGTGATGGTCGGGGGCCGGATGGCGGGAACCGGAACAGCCTTCAACATGGGGGAAATGACCGTGAGCCGCGCTGCCGTACAACTGGATAACGGCATCGTCGGCATGGGCTATGCGGCCGGCCGTGTGCCCCGAAAGGCCGAGACAATCGCCCGGATCGACGCGCAGTTGCAGCGAAATCCTGCAGTTGCCGAAGAAATACTGGCGCCGCTTGTTCGGGCGCAAAAAGGACAAAAGGAAGAGAGCGGACGCAAGGCTGCAGCAACCAAGGTCGATTTTTTCACCCTTGTGCGAGGCGATAACCCCAAATGAGGCCAGTTTTTGGACGCGCATCGGGCGGGTTGTTGCCGGGATTCGCTGATCCGGTCGGCCAAACGCAACAGAGCTTCCGCGCTGTGATGGATGCGATGGCGCGGCCTGGCCAAGTGCGCGAACTGGCCCGGCCAGAAGGTGTGCCGGAAGGCTGGCCGTCGGCGCTTGCTGCATTGGCGCTGACGCTGCTCGACCAGGATACTCCCGTTTGGCTCGATCGGCAGGGGGTGAGCGAACAGGCCGCCGCCTATCTGCGCTTTCACTGCGGCTGTCCCGTTGTCCCGGAGTGTACCGAGGCGACGTTTGCGGTGATTCTCGACACAGCAGCCGCTCCGCCCTTGCATGCCTTTAGCATTGGCGATGCGCTCTATCCCGAGCAGTCGGCCACCCTGATCATGACAGTGCAGTCGTTCGAAGGCGGTCCGACGCAACGGTGGACCGGACCCGGGATCAAAAAACAGGCGCTCGTGTCTCCGAAAGGGCTCCCGCCGCAATTCGTCCCGCAGTGGTCCGATAACCACGCGCTGTATCCTTCCGGGATAGACATCATTCTTGTAGCGGGCGATGCCGTAATGGCGTTGCCGCGCAGCGTGTCCGTCGAGGAGGGTTAAACGATGTACGTAGCGGTGAAAGGCGGCGAGCGCGCCATCCTGAACTCGCACGATCTGTTGGCTGAGACCCGTCGGGGATCCGCGGATGTTCCGGCACTTTCGGTCAAGCAAATTCAGGAACAAATGGGACTGGCCGTCGCTCGCGTGATGACCGAGGGCTCGCTTTACGATCCCCAACTGGCGGCTCTGGCGATCAAGCAGGCGCAGGGCGACTTGGTGGAAGCTGTGTTCCTGCTTAGGGCTTTTCGAACAACCCTCCCGCGGTTTGGGTACACGCAGCCGGTTGAGACGGGGAAGATGGCGGTCCGCCGGCGCGTTTCTGCCACGTTCAAAGATTTGCCGGGCGGGCAGGTGCTGGGGCCGACCTACGATTATACCCATCGGCTCTTGGATTTCTCCCTCCTGGACGATGAAGGGGGCGGGGTGGAAGCACCGCTAGCCGAGGACGTCCTGCCCGAGTCGATGACCCGGGTTGCCGACTTGCTTGGCGCGCAAGGTCTTATGGAAGCAGCTCCCGCCGGCGATCCGGCGGAAGCACCATTCGACCTGACCCGCGACCCCATGCGTTTTCCAGCCGGCCGGGACCAGCGCTTGCAGAATCTGTTCCGGGGCGACGAGGGATTCGTACTGGCGATGGGTTATTCGACCCAGCGCGGCTTCGGAGGCGTGCATCCGTTCGCAGGCGAGATACGGCTCGGCGAAGTGGAGGTGGAATTCGTGCCGGAGGAACTCGGCTTTCCGATTTGCATCGGTGAGATGACGGTGACCGAGTGTGAAATGGTAACCCAGTTCCAGGGCGATAAAGAGGTGCCGCCGCAGTTCACGCGCGGTTACGGCATTACGTTCGGGCACGGCGAACGCAAGGCGATGGCCATGGCCCTCTGCGACCGGGCGATGCGGTGCGAGGAGTTCGGGGAAGAGCCGAAATATCCGGCGCAGGACCAGGAATTCATGCTCTATCACTCGGACAACGTTGAGGCCTCGGGCTTCGTTCAGCATTTGAAGCTGCCCCACTACGTCGATTTTCAGTCGGAACTCGAACTGCTCCGCCGCTTGCGGAAAGAGGTATCGGCAGCCTGTCAAGAGACAGAGGATCTGGAAAACCCGGCGACAGAATCCCTCGCGGAGGCATCGGAATGAGCGGCAGTGCCGGCGGGAATTCCACGGTCGTAATCGCACTGGGATCGTCGAGCTGAACCTCGACAGCGGTGTGGCTGCCGGGATCGAGGTACGCCGAGACGCCCACGACGCTCTCGAAGGCCTG
>CAYYSC010000247.1:0-5417 GCA_964474065.1 uncultured Rhodospirillales bacterium
CCACCGCCTCGAACTCACGGCGCAGTTCCTCGAAGGGACGGAAACGCTTCGTGCCGGGATCCACCAGACTGCGCGCAGCGACACAGACACTGCCTGGAATGCGCCCGGGGCGGCCATAATTGGTGCCCCCGCCGGCGTGTTGCTCCTCGGTCAGCGCGTTGATGGTGACGATCTCCTCCGCGCCCATGGCATCGCGGATCGTCGCCATGTCGCAGAACAGGCCCCGGTTTTCCGAGAGCGAAAGCGTCTTGGCCTCGACCGGCTTGGCCGCTCCGCTCTCCGTCGCGCGGCCTTCCATCGTCCAGGCGTAGAGGCCGCCATCCAACAGCGCCGCGTTGTCGAAGCCATAGTGGCGTAACATCCACCATAGCCGCGCCGCCCAGTGTGCGGTTTCCGCGTAGAGCACCAGGTGCGTGTCATCGCCGACGCCTAACTCACCCATGGCCGCAGCGAGAGCGTCGGCGCTCGGCAGCGTAAATCGGAGCGGGCTCGACGTGTCGGATAGCTTCTCGATCAGGTCAGCGAAGCCCGCGCCGGGGATGTGCTCTTTCTCGAAGTCGGCAAGGCCGCTCTCGGCGCGCATGTCGCCGCCTGGGAGCGGGTGCAGGGTGACGGTGCAATCCAGCACGCGCACCGAAGGCCGGCTCAAATTGGCAGCCAACCATTTGGTAGAGACGAGCGGGCCGAAGCCTCCGAGCGTTTCGATCATGACGGGACCTCCCACGAGGATTGTCGTAAGGTTCGTTGCCCGGCATGCTAGCGGCTCCCTTATCGGTGAACCACCTTCAATGCTCAACAACCCTACCGCGACCATGACGCCGACGACCCGCGGCATTCTCTGCATGATCGCCGGAACAATCCTGCTCGCTTCCCAGGATGCCGTGACCAAGCTGTTGACCGATACCTACTCGCCCGGTGAGGTGATGGCGATCCGCGGCGCCTGCTCCTTCGGGGTCCTCGCCGTGCTGGTGCAGCGGGAAGGCGGATGGCGGCGGGTAAAGGCCAAAAAACCCGGCCTTGTCTGGCTGCGGGCGCTGTTCGGATTTGCGACCAGCCTGGTTATTGTCACGGCTTTTCAGAAGCTGCCGTTGGCCGATGCGATGGCGGTGCTGTTTGCTGCCCCTCTGTTCGTTGCCTTGCTGCAAGGTCCGGTGCTCGGCGAAAAAGTCGGCGGTGCGCGTTGGGCAATTATCTGGCTGGGCTTTGGCGGGGTTCTGATCATGGTGCGCCCGAGCCCGGACGGGATCGACTGGCTGATGCTTTGGCCGCTGGCCGCGGCTGCCCTGTCGGCTGTGCGGGATACGGTTACGCGAAAGCTGGCCGGTCAAGACAGCTCAACCACGGTTCTGCTCTACACCCAAATCGCCGCGACCGTCGGCGGGGCATTCTTCCTTTCGATGGAGACGCCCATCCCGGAATGGTGGCAGGTCTGGGCATTCCTGGCGGCCGGCAGCCTCGTAGGCCTTGCCCACTATCTGACCATCAGCGCGTTTCACTTGGCGGAGGGGGCCACGGTCGCACCATTTCGTTATTTCTCGTTGATTTGGGGCGTGGTGTTGGGCTTCACCATCTGGGGAGACATTCCCGATATCTGGATCATCGCCGGCACCCTGCTCGTGGTAGGGTCGGGCCTCGCGATGGCACAATGGGAACGTTGGAAACACAAGGCACGTAGCGGAGCGACATGGCGAAAAGCAAACTGAAGCCCTTCCACCTCGCCCAATTCCTGGTGCACGGGCCGACCTATCACAGTGTCGCCATGTGGCGGCACCCCAAGACGGATCACGAAAACTACGACTGGCGGCGGCCCCAACTCTACCAGCATATCGCGCGGGTGTGCGAGCGCGGCGGCTTCGACATGGTGTTCTTTGCAGACCTCAATTACATCTCCGACACCTTCACGGGCGCCATGGACCCGGCGCTGCGGAACGCCACCCAGGCGCCGGAGCACGACCCCATTCCCCTCCTGTCGTACATGGCAGCGGTGACCGAAAAGATCGGGGTGGCCGCCACCTTCAGTGTCAGCCACTCTCACCCGTTCTACGTCGCCAGGATGTTTGCCAGCATCGACCACCTGACCGATGGACGGGCCGGCTGGAATGTCGTGACCTCCATCAACCACAACCTAGACAATAACTATGGCGCGGAGCGGCTGCCCGCCGATCTCCGCTATGACCGGGCCCACGAATTCATCGAGGCTTGCCGCGCCCTCTGGAGTTCGTGGGACGAGGACGCGGTCGTGATGGACAAGGCGAACGCCGTGTTCGCCGACCCCGCCAAGGTCCACCGGGTCAACTTCCAGGGTGACTTCTTCAGGACCCGTGGCCCCCTGAACGTCACCCGCTCGCCGCAGGGCATGCCAGCCATCCTGCAGGCCGGCACCTCTCCCAAGGGCCGGGATTTCGCGGCCAAATACTCCGATGCCATCTTCGCCATCCAGCCGCGGGCGGAAGATGCGGGCGAATACCTGCTTTCGATCAAGGAGCGTATGCGCGAACTCGGGCGGGATCCGAATGCCTGCAAGATCCTGTTCGGCGCGCAACCGATCATCGGACGCGATGAGGCGGACGCGCGGGCGAAGCAGCAGGAGCATAACGATCTCGTGCCGTTGGAAGGCGGCAAGGCGATCCTGTCCGGTCATTTGGACTTCGATCTGTCCAACATCCCGGACGACGCCGTCATGCTGGAACGCGAGGAGCCGGAACTGGCACGGATGCGGACCCGCTACCGGGACAAGGATGGACGGCCGCTGACCATGGCCGAAGCCGCGAAGCGCCATGGCCAGAGCGTCGGCCTGCCTCAGATCGTTGGTACTGCGAAAAGTGTCGCGGATCAGTTGGAGGAATTCATGGCGATGGCGGGCGGGGACGGGTTCATGCTTTCCCCCATCTATTGCCCCGGCGCGATTGAAGAGTTCGTGGAAGAAGTCGTGCCGATTTTGCAAAAACGCGGCTTGGTGCGGACGGAATACACGGGCCGGACCCTCAAGGATCACCTGACCCAGTTCGACGGGGCATGATGGGAGCGCGGGGTGTCGTGCCGTGGTTCGGGCGCCTCTGGCGCCGGGACCGCGCCGCTGCGCTCTGCCTTTTGTTCGCCCTGGGCTCGACAGCGATCTGGGGCTTGGCGTGGGCGGTTGGCGCACATCAGCCGCCTGAGCACACTCCGCCAGGTTACAAAACCTATTTCGAGCGCTTCAACTGGTGGCCGATCCCGTTCGTGTTTCTGGGCGCTGCCCTCGGCCTTTGGCTGACCTGGAGGCCAATGCTTGGGGCGTGGGCGCACCTCCAGCAAAGCGGCGTGCTGCAACGCCGGGACGGCCGGGCGTCGAAAGCCGACGGCAGAGCGGTGTCGGAGTTTGTGCGATCAAGGGGGCCGTGGGCGTTCGCCGTGGCCCTGATTTTGTCCGTCGCGATGTTCGCCATCGACGTTGTGAGCCGGAAGGATCTGGCCGCACTCGGCGGGTCTTATGCTGACCAGCTTTCTTACGCCTGTGACGACGCATTCTTCCTGGTCAAATGGGTATTCGAAAGCACGCCCGGGCCGCCGGAAGGCGTGGCCGTCTGCAGCCGGCTTTGGCACGCTAATCTCCAGGGTAACGCGCCCATTGGGCCGCCGTTGCCGGATGCGGCATTCATCGCGGTGATGTTGGGCCAGCAGTTCCTGGTCATGCTGATGATCACCTACGCAATGGCCCGCCTCTTTCTGCACACCCTGCTGTTCGCTGTTTTCGAAAGAACGCGGATCGCCAAAGGCCGGGGACTCTTTTTGCACCTCAACGCCAATTCTCCGGTGGGAGAGTTTGGCCTGGAGCGCTGGAATTTTGCCCTCAACAATTTCTATTGGGCGACAATCCCGCTCCTCGCGGCCGTATTTATCACCCGCAGCGCATCGGTTTCCACGGCCTACACGCTCGGCCAGGAGGCGCTGGCGCTGATTGTGCCCGTCTGCATGCTCGGGCCGATGATCGCGACGATCATCGCTCGCCAGGCCCGCCTGCCCCAAGTCTGGCGGCAGGTGGACGAGGGCGATCCATCGCTGCAGGTGGCTTACAGACGCCAAGCGCTCTGGCCCTTGGACCGGAACTGGACGTCGAAACTGGGCATCCTGCTGGCCTTTGCACTGGCCGCCGTTTCCATCGGTTACCAGCTCGACAAGCTGCTGTTTCTCTAGGTCCCGCGATTCAGAGGCCTTGTCAGTCCCGTTTGTAGCGATAAAGAAAGCGATCTGACCCGTCCGATCTCACCATGCCAACCGTCGGGGTGGCGAAGTGGATCGGCAGCAGCAGGGTCGGCGTGTCGGCGACGGTCTCCAGAAAAGCACGGCGGGAGCGGACGCCCGTCTCGGGGTCCCAGTCCGGCGCAGCGGCCCAGGTCGGCTCCCGGCACTGGATGGCATGGTGGATCAGGTCGCCAGTCACCACGCACTTTTGCCCCTGCGACGTCAGGTTCACACAGCAGTGGTGGGGCGAGTGCCCTGGGGTCGGCGTCAGAGTCACCAAATCATCGAGCTGGAAATCATCGTCCACCAACAAAGCTTGCCCTGCCTCCACGATCGGCAGGCAGTTGTCGCGGAACACGGTGCCGGGCGGGTTTGCCCCCTTCTTGTGCTGCTCCTCCCAGGCCGCATACTCGGCCTTGTGGAAGACATACTTGGCGTTTGGGAAGGTCGGCACCCACCGCCCGTCGCGCAGCGTGGTGTTCCAGCCGGTATGGTCGATGTGCAGGTGCGTGCAGAAGACGTAATCGACGTCCTCGAAGCCGATGCCAAGGGCGAAGAACTCGTCGCGCCAGCGCTCCTTCCCCGCGAAGTCGAAGGGCGGCGGATGGTCCTTGTGCTCGCCGGTACAGGTATCGACCAGGATCGTATGGTGCGGCGTCCGCACGACGAAGGTCTGATAAGTCATCATCAGTAGCCCGGCCGCCACATCGAACATTTCCGGCTCCAACGAGGGCAAATGCTCGTCGAACACGGCCTGATCGAAGGCCGGAAAGAAATCGGCCGGCTTCCGCCACGGGCCTTCCCGCTCGATCACCGCGTCGATCACGATATTGCCGATCCGGAGTTGTTTCATGGGGCGTGTTCCTCGATTTCTTGATGGTCGTTATAGGAACTCTAGCCAGGACGTGCCGGCCGGGCCAGCGCGTCCTGGTCCCCTTGCTCACCCGAACCGGCCGGTCACGAACCCGAGCGTGCGCTCGTCCTTTGGCTCGTGAAAGACCTGGTCTGTGCTGCCGTATTCAACCATCTCACCCAGAAGGAAGTAGGCCGTCCATTGCGCTACGCGGGCCGCCTGCTGCAAATTGTGGGTCACGATAATGACGGTATAGTCTTGCCGCAATTCGCCGATCAGGTCCTCGACAATTTGCGTGGCGTGCGGGTCAAGAGCCGAGCAAGGCTCATCCATCAAAATGACA
>CAYYSC010000248.1:0-5415 GCA_964474065.1 uncultured Rhodospirillales bacterium
CATCGCCCATCACCATTACGAGCCCGGTCCGATGAATTGGCTGCGATGGCATGACGAGCCTATAACAGCCGATCGGATCAGCGCAGACGACTGGTGGCGCGCCTGGACAGCAATGCCCGGCCGCTACTCGCCCGCCGGCAAGAACCTCAGTATCGGCCACCGGGCCGATTTCGCCCGCTCGCTCGGCTACCGGATTGCGGTGACGGAATGGAACTGGAACGGTTGGGCGGTCAAAGAAACACAGGTTCCGGCTTCGCTCGACTGGCGCGACAGGATGCTGGCGGCTGGCATCGGGGCCGCCGGCTTTCTGAACGGCCTCATGCGCAGTGACGTAGCCATTGCCGCGCAGTCGGTTCTGGTAGGGACACACTGGAGCATCACGAGCATTCACGTGGATGCGGCAGCGCCAGAGCCGGCTTACTTCCTGCCGCAAGGGCATGTGACGCGCCTTTATAGCGAGCATCACGGGGAAGAGCGGCTAAAACTGCAGACATCACCGCTGCCGGTGTACGAGCAGCCTTTGGCCATGGGGTGGATGAAGAGGGCTTCCGGCACTGTTGCCGGGCTGGATCTGGTTGCAACGCGTGGCCCGGAAACGGTCTACCTCCATGCCGTCAACCGCCATGCAGAACAAGCATTTCCCGTCGCCGTCGACATGTCCGACTTCCCGCTAAGGGGGACGGCAGTCCGCTATCGTTGGGGAGCGAAGCAAAAATCGCCGTCCAATGGCGGGGACCAGATTGGCGAGATAACCGCCAGCGACCTTTTGGTGACAGAGCGTCATCTCCGCACGGTTCTTCCGGCAAAATCCGTAACCGTCATTGCCGTCGATCTGGCAAAGAACGCACCAGCGACGGACTAACAACCGATAGGCGGCAACGGCACGCGCGGCGCCCTCCTCTATTTGGGACCGGCCACGACTTTCTCATCGTGCAGCCGCCCGATGGCGCCGGAATCCATGCCCAGCACCTCCGCCAGAATTTCGTCCGTGTGCTGGCCGAGCAGAGGAGCGGGCTTCGGCTCCAGGCGTTGCAGGTCGGCGATGTTGAACGGCGAGCCGGGCACGGAATAGCTGCCGACGCCAGGCTGATCGACAGTGCTGAACATCGGGTTGCTGCGGTTGGCCTCCGCCATTTCGGCAAAGGACCGGTAAGGGCCCCAAAGGGCGCCGCTCTTGTCAAGTGCGGACGCCGCTTCGCCATACGGGCGCGCGCCGACCCATTCGCCGATCACCCTTTCGAGCGATTTGCGCGCGCGGTAGCGATCGGCTTCGTCCATTAGGTTGACACTCTCGGCAGTCTCAATGGCATCCACCGCATCGTTGCCGACCAGTTCGCGCACTGCCTGCACATGGCGCCCGGTGAACATGCAAATCATGACGTAAGGACCGTCAGCGCACCGGAAGCTTTGGCCGAACGTGCCGAAAATGTGATTGCCGAGGCGCGGGCGCTCATCGCCGTTGATCTCGACCTCCGCCACATAGCCAAGCGCGGCGGTTACTGCCAGCGCCACGTCATAGAGAGAGAGTTTCAGCCAGCTGCCCTGGCCGGTGCGGTACCGGCGCCGCTCCGCTGCCAGGAGACCCGTCGAAAAGCTGAGCGCGGCCGCGATATCCCAGGCCGGAAGAACATTGTTCACTGGACCGTCAAAACCTTCTGGTCCCGTGACCATCGGGAAGCCCATACCCGCGTTCACGGTGTAGTCCACTTGTGCCTGGCCTTCCCGCGTGCCGGTGAGTGTGACCATGATCAGGTCTTTGCGTTTTTCCGTCAGGGCTTCGTAAGAGTTCCAGCCCCGCACGGGCAGATTGGTGATGAACATTCCCGCGTCGGGACCCGGCGCCGTAATGATGGCCTGCAACAACTCTCGGCCTTTGGGATTGCGCACATCCACGGCGAAGGAGCGCTTGCCCTTGTTCAGGCTGGTCCAGTAGAGGCTGGCACCGTCCTTCGTCACCGGCCAGCGCTCCCCGTCCAGCGCGCCGGCAATGTCGTCGAACCGGATCACGTCTGCGCCGAGCTGCGCGAGCGTCATGCCGCCCATGGGCGCCGCCACGAAGGCTGAGCCCTCAACGATGCGCATTCCCGCCAGCAAATCGTACATTTAGTCACCGTTTCCGTGTCAGGAGCCTTTGGTCTCCTTGTACAGGCAGCGTATGCTGTTCGCCACCTTCTCTGCCCTTGCCAAAGGATAATTCCGCCTGTGTCACCCTCCAGAATTGCGCTTCTCGGCCTGTTTCTCGAAGCGAATGAATTCGCCCCCGTCAGCACCGCGGAGGACTTCCGCGCCTCATGTTATCTGGAAGGGCAGGAGATCCTGGAAGAGGCAGCGAAGCCGGCCCCTGCCATGCCGGCGGAAATCCCGGGCTTCATGAAGGACATGGGCACGGCAGGCGACTGGGAGCCGGTGCCGGTGCTCGTCACCGGTACGGAGCCGGGCGGGCCGGCGGACGCCGGCTTCGTCGCGGAGACGTTGGCCAGGATGCGGCAACGGCTGACGGCGGCGTTGCCTGTCGATGCGGTCTACCTCGCCAATCATGGCGCGATGACGGCGACGGACAGCACCGATCCGGACGGCGCTTTTTACGCGATGGCGCGCGAAGTCGTCGGCCCGGACGTGCCCGTGGTCGCCACGGTTGACCTGCACGCCAACATTTCCGACCGGATGGTGGATAGCGTGGACGCCATCATCAGCTACCGCACCAACCCGCACGTCGACCAAGCGGAGCGTGCGGCGGAAGCAGCGCAACTCATTCGGCGGTTGTTGGCAGGCGAGAAGCTGGCCAAGATCTTCATTCGCATGCCCATTGTTGCGCCGAGCGTCCGCCTGCTAACGGCGCAAGGACCTTATGCCGACCTGATCAACAAGGGGCAGGCAGAGAAGGGGGCCTTAGGCGTGGATGTCGTCTCGGTCGTTGGCGGCTTCGCCTGGGGCGACACGCCGGAAAACGGCCTGGCGATCCTGACATACGCTAAAAGCGCGAACGCGGGCCGCGAAATGGCCAACCGGCTGGCGAATCAAGCTTGGGCGGAGCGGGAGCGCTTCAACGTGACCCTCACCAGCGTCGCGGATGCCGTTGCGGCGGCAAAGGCGCGGGAAGCCGATCCTTCGCTCCCCGCTCTCTGCATCGCCGACGTGGCCGACAATCCGGGCGGCGGCGGCCGCGGCAATACGACGGACGTGCTGGAGGCGCTGATTGCGGCAGATGCGCAGAGCGCGCTGCTCGGCCTGTTCGTCGATCCGGCTGTGGCAGCCCAGTGTCATGAGGCCGGCGTCGGCGCGACGCTGGACGTGGTGTTCAACCGGGACAATGCGGACGAACACGGACGGGCGGTGCCGGGCCGGATCGAGGTGCGGGGTTTGTCCGACGGCTTTATAGTCGGTCGGCGGGGCATTGCGGCGGGCCGTACCTCGAAGCTGGGCCCAAGCGCTTTCGTTCAGCTTGACGGCATCACCATAGTCGTGGCCTCCCGCCGGATCCAGGCGGCGGACCCAGCCTATTTCGAAACATTTGGCCTCGATATCGGCTCTTTCCGCACCGTAGTGCTGAAGAGCCGGGGCCATTTCCGCGCGGGTTTCGACGAATTTTTTGCGCCGGAGCAGATAGTCGAGGTGGATGCCCTGGGGTTGACCAATCCGGTCTTGTCCCGCTTTCCTTTTAAGCGCTTGCCTCGGCCGGTCTATCCGCTGGACCCGGAAACGGTTTGGCACCCGGAATAAAATCTCTGCAATACACACTGTATGGTTGCATCGCAGCTCGCGATATGCGAATGTATGGTTACGGCATGGGGAAAGGTATGCAGTCTCGTGTTGAAAAGCTGGAAAACGCGGCCAGGCGATTTGTGGCATCGGATTTGCGTACATCGCCGTGGCGAATGAATGAAGGCGAAGTCGAGAGAGCGCGTCAGAACCGACCAAAAACGCCATTGCAGCGGCGGTCCCTTGCAAAAGGGGCCGCCGTTTGCTTTCCGGTGGCATTCCGGGCTCCTGACGGCCGATACGTGACAAGGCCTTATTGGGCGGGAGAGCCTTTTCGACGTTCCTCCCGCTCGGAGCTGCAGCATGCTTGATCATGTCCTTGCCATTGATCAGGGGACGACGTCCACCCGCGCCATCCTGTTCGACGCGGCGCTGCGCATTACATCGGTATCCCAACGGGAGTTTCCCCAGTATTTTCCGCAAAGTGGCTGGGTAGAACACGATACCGAGGAGATCTGGCAGAGCGTGGTCTCCACCTGCCGCGAGGCGTTGGCAAACGCAGGCGTGGCCGGCGAGCGGATTGCCGCCGTTGGCATCGCCAACCAGCGGGAGACCGTCGTGGTTTGGGAGCGTGCCACGGGCCGGACGCTCGGCCAGGCGATCGTCTGGCAGGACCGGCGGACCGCCGCCCTTTGCAGCCGTTTGCGGGCCGAGGGCGTTGAGCCGATGGTCACCGAGCGGACCGGTCTGCTGCTCGATCCCTATTTCAGCGGCACGAAGCTCGCCTGGTTGCTGGATCAACACGAAGGAGCGCGCGCCCGGGCGGAAAAGGGCGAATTGTTGTTCGGGACCGTAGACAGCTATCTGGTCTGGCGGCTCACCGGCGGCCGCGTCCACGCGACGGATGCCACCAATGCGTCGCGCACGCTGTTATACAATATCCGCGAGGGAGGTTGGGACGAGGATCTTTGCCGCCTGTTTGGCGTGCCCCTGGCGATGCTGCCGGATGTGCGGGACAGCGCGGGGGATTATGGTCTCACGCTGCCGGAGGTTTTCGGTCAGTCTGCTCCGATCCGCGGTGTCGCCGGAGACCAGCAGGCAGCGACGGTTGGGCAAGCTTGCTTTGTGCCCGGCATGATCAAG
This sequence comes from uncultured Rhodospirillales bacterium, assembly GCA_964474065.1. Lineage (GTDB taxonomy): Bacteria > Pseudomonadota > Alphaproteobacteria > Bin95 > Bin95 > JACKII01. The sequence continues at coordinate 4,843 of CAYYSC010000248.1, forward strand.
TCCACGTATGGCACCGGCTGCTTTGCCTTGCTGAATACGGGGAAAGAGCCGGTGACTTCCCGAAACCGGCTGCTGACGACCATCGCTTATCATCTTCACGGAAAGCCGACATTCGCGCTGGAGGGCTCCATCTTTGTCGCGGGCGCGGTGGTGCAATGGCTGCGGGACGGCCTTGGGCTGATTAGCGACGCGGTGGAGACGCAGACGCTGGCGGAACGGGCCGACCCGTCCCAGCAAGTCTATATCGTGCCGGCCTTCACCGGCCTCGGGGCGCCCCACTGGGATGCGGATGCCCGGGGAGCCGTCTATGGGATCACCCGCGCGACCGGTCCGGCAGAGTTGGCCCGGGCAGCGCTGGAAAGCGTCGGCTATCAGACCAGGGATTTGCTGGAGGCCATGCGCCGTGATTGGGCGGAACCGTCTTCGGCCGCGACGGAGACCGTCCTGCGGGTCGACGGCGGCATGACGGCAAACGATTGGGCCTAGCAGTTCTTGGCGGACATTCTCGGTCCGCCGGTAGACCGGCCGGCAATCCGGGAGACGTCGGCGTTGGGGGCGGCGTGGCTTGCCGGC
>CAYYSC010000249.1:0-5400 GCA_964474065.1 uncultured Rhodospirillales bacterium
TCCTGCAACTGGGTCAGACTCGCCACCGCCGCGGGCGTTTTGTTCCAGATAACGTCCGGATGGCGCCTGGCGGTCCCCGTCGCGCTGCAAGGCGTGTCCAGCAGGACCGCATCGACCGGCTCTTTCGGGCGGTAGTAACGGGCGTCCCCGACGTCGATATCCGCAGAGAGCCGCATCCGCTCCAGGTTCTCGAACAGCCGTTCCAGGCGTTCGCGCGATTGATCCAAGGCCGTCACATGAGCGCCGGCCGCAGCAAGTTGCAGGGTCTTGCCCCCCGGAGCCGCCGCCAAGTCGATCACCTGCTTGCCCCTCACATCGCCCAGCAACTGGGCGGGAAAGCTCGCGGCCGCGTCCTGCACCCACCAGACGCCCTGGGCAAAACCTTCCAGGCTGGGCACCAGCCGTGGCTTTGCCAAGCGTATGGAGCCGTTTGGGAGCATTCTGCCCTTCAGCCGTTCCGCCCATATCGGCGCCGCAGCCGGGTCGCGCAGGGTCAGGTCCATCGGCGGCTCGAAGGTGTGAGCCCGGACGATAGCGCGGGTCTTGTCCTCGCCATAGGCGTCACACCAGCTTCGCCAAAGCCAGTCTGGCAGGTTCAGCCGGCCCACATCCTGCGCCCGCAACAACTCCTGCCGCTGGGTCGCGACCTTGCGCAGGACCGCGTTGACCATCGCTTTCAGGCCCGCTCCGCGGGTCATCTTGATCGCCTCATCGACGGCCGCGTGCGGCGGCGTATCCAGGAAGAGCAATTGCGCCGCCGCGACGCGCAGAATTTGCCGGACATAGGCATCCCGCCCTTCCGGCATTTTCTGGACGAGCTTGCCGAGGATATCGTCAATCTGGCCGAGCCGCCGCAGCACTGTCGCCACGAGCAGACGCGTGAACGCCCGGTCCCGCGGCGCAAGCTTCGTCCAGCCGGTAGCCTCCGACAGCGTGTCCTCCAACGGCAAATGGCGCTCAAGAATGAGAAAAATCGCACGCTGGGCGAGAGCGCGGGCCGTTGCCGGCGGCGGCGCAGAGGCGCGGGCTGGTTGTTGCGGTTTCTGGAATTTCTGGCCTTTTTGAGGCGGGCCGCCGCGGCTGGGCTGCCTAAACGGCCGTACCGTGTTCATGGTGGACGTTATCCTATCGTCTGAACATTACCCCCACGGGCCGCTTTTCGGCGCCCGCCGGGCGAAGCTGCCGTGCAAGCCACCACTGCTCGCAGCACTGCCGCCAGTCATCGAGAGCAGGCGGCGAATGCGTTCTTCCATGGGGGGATGAGTAGAGAACAAACCATCGATCGAGCGCGCGTGCAAGGGGTTCACAATGAACATGTGCGCAGTAGCCGGGTTGCGTTCGGCCTGCTCGTTGTCGATCCGGGGGGCGTGGCGCGAAAGGCCGTCCAACGCATTGGCCAGCCAGCGCGGCTCGCCGCAGATTTCGGCGCCCGCCCTGTCCGCTGCGTATTCTCGCGTGCGGCTGATCGCCATCTGCACCAGCATCGCCGCCAAAGGCGCGAGGACCATCGCCAGGATCACGCCGACAATGCCTAGCGGGTTGTTGCGGTTGTCGCCGAAGAGCATCTGGAACGACGCGATATTGGCGAGAATACTGATCGCACCGGCAATGGTTGCAGTGACGGTCATCAGCAAGGTATCGCGGTTCCGGATATGCGCCAGTTCATGCGCCATCACGCCAGCGACTTCCTCCTGACTCAACCGGTTCAACAGGCCGGTGGTCGCGGCGACTGCGGCGTTTTCCGGATTGCGGCCGGTGGCGAACGCGTTCGGCTGGTCTTCCTCGATAATGTAGACCTTTGGCATCGGAAGCTTCGCCCTCTCGGCCAACTCAGCCACCATGTCGTAAAAGCCGGGCGCGTCGGTCCGGCTGACTTCCCGCGCATTATACATGCGCAGGACCATCTTATCGCTGTTCCAATATGCGAAGGCATTCATGGCCAGCGCGATCACCAGCGCGATCACCATGCCGCCCTCGCCGCCCATCAGCCAGCCAGCGCCAAGGAACACGGCGGTCATTGCCGCCAGTAACATGAAAGTTTTCGTCATCCGACGTCTCGCCCGTCCGGCAGTTGTTCTTATGGCTTCGCGCAGGTGGTAGAGCCGCATGCGGCTGTCAAGCGCTGGCGCCATGGGACGCGCAGACTATATGCAGGATAGAACGCAATAGGGAAATCACCGATGCCTGACGACCAGAAAACCGACCAGATCTCTCCCGCCGGGAAGACCAAGCCGGGTGCCGAACAGGAACCGAAACCGGCACCGCCTGCTGGCGAGGATCCGAACAAGCCGAACCCCACCCGCTACGGCGACTGGGAAATCAACGGGCGTTGCATCGATTTCTGAGAACGCGGCCGCAACGCTCCCGGTGCGGTTGGCGCGGGCAAACGCTCGCACTTTCTCCTAAAGTCTCATCCGTTCGGCCCGGCATTGTGAATTGGATCACACGGCGCCGCTCCGGTTCTGCCCCATATCGGGCGCGGGTGGCGCAAGGACCGCCGAAGAGCTTCCTTGCCCCGCCCGATCCGCAACGCCGAAACCCGATGGGGCAATCCGATGACTGCCATCGTCGCGAACCGGGCCGCCTCGAACGCGGCCGCTTTCCTGCATGTTTTCCTGCAGCGGACGGAGACCCGTTTCCGCCGTCTTTTCGACTGCTGCGCCACGAGGATCTGGGCGGTAGCGAGCCTGGCATTGGTCGCCGTGTGGCTTCCGGCTATTGCCGGCGCGCCGCTCTGACCGGCATGCCGGTTCAGGCTGGACGGCAGCGAAGGGTCCCGCTTGAATAGCGAGCTATTTTACCCGATTGCGAGAGACTGCATCATGGCTATTCAAGCGGGCGACACCATCCCGAACGTTCCGTTGTTTGATCTGGACGAAGGCGGCGGCCCCCGTGCCATCCCGGCGCACGAACGCTTTGCGGGGAAGAAGGTCGTGCTGTTCGCGGTGCCGGGCGCCTTCACCCGGACCTGCTCCGCCAAACATTTGCCGGGCTTCGTGCAGCACGCCGCCGCGCTCAAGGCAAAAGGCGTCGACGAAGTCGTCTGCGTCAGCGTCAACGACGCCGCGGTCATGAATGCCTGGGGCCTTGCTCATGAGGCGCCGGGCAATGTCACCATGCTGTCGGATGGCATTGCCGAATTCGCCAATGCCCTCGGCCTGTCCGTGGACATGAGTGCGCGCGGCTACGGGGTCCGTTCCAAGCGCTACGCGATGGTGATCGAGGACAACAAGGTGGCAGAGATCGCAGTGGAGCCGTCCGGGGAATACGGCATCTCCAGCGCCGAAGCGGTGCTGGAGCGCCTGTAACCGCACCGGCTAGGCCAGCTTCTCGGTCCAACCCAGCAGCGCTTCCAGTTCCTGACGGACGAATTTGCGGGTCGCTTCATCCGTCAGCTTGCCGTTATCGTCGAACATGTTCTGCGCCGTGGCGATCAGCACGTCCGGCTTGTTCAGGACATGCGCATTCAACGTCGAGAGAACATGCCGCAGATGCAACTGCGCCCGCGCCGTTCCGGCGCGCCCGGCCGACGCACCCAGCATGGCGGCCGGCTTGCCGTTGAAAGGCTGCTCCGGCGGCCGCGAGGCCCAGTCAATGGCATTCTTCAGAACGCCTGAAATGGAAAAATTGTACTCGGGCGTGGCGAACAACAATGCATCGGCTGCCCGGATCTGATCGCGGAACCGATCGACTGATGGGGGAAAACCCTGCTGATAAACGTCTTCATTGTACAATGGGATTTGCGAGATGTCGGCGATCTCGATCGTCATGCCTTCCGGTGCCAACTCCTTGGCAACTCGCAAGGCGGCGGTATTGAACGAACCGGCGCGCAAGCTACCGGAAATTCCGAGAACAGACGTAGCCATCGACAAGCCCTCGTTATCGTTGCGGGAAGCGCGGTTGACGTCCTGCGATATGGCCCCGAATGATGCGCCGCCAACAGCCTTTTCGACCGGAGAGTTTTGCATCATGACCATTTCATCTTTGCGGCAGTGCCTAGCAGCTGGAGAGTTCGTCGTCGCGCCCGGCGTCTTCGACATGATTTCCGCGCTGAGTGCGGATCGAATGGGCTTTTCGGCCATCTACATGACCGGCTACGGGATTTCCGCTTCTCATCTGGGCCTGCCTGATGCCGGGCTCGTTACCTATACCGACATGGTCGGACGCGTGGAGACCATTGCCCGAGGCACGAGGACGCCGCTAATCGCCGATGCGGACACAGGCTTCGGCGGCCTTCTGAATGTCGAGCATACCGTGAAGGGCTATGAACGGGCCGGGGCCGCCGCCATCCAGATCGAGGATCAGGAATACCCGAAGCGCTGCGGCCACACGCCGGGCCGCCGGGTCGTGCCGGTGGAAGATATGGTCCGCAAGATCCGTGTCGCCGTGGAGGCTCGCGATTCCCGGGATTTTCTGATCGTCGCCCGCACGGACGCCCGTACCAGCCACGGTCTTGACGAGGCAATCCGCCGGGGGGAAGCATTTGCCGAAGCAGGCGCCGACGTGCTGTTCATCGAATCGCCGGAGAACGAAGAGGAGATGGCCACGGTCTGCTCGCGCCTGAAAGGAACGCCCCTCCTAGCCAATATGGTGGAGGGCGGCCGCACGCCGGTATTGCCGAAAGCCCGGCTGGAAGAAATGGGCTATCAGATCTCCATCCATCCTGGCTCCGCCTTCATGGCCGCTGCAGCGGCCTGCAAGGGGGTTTATGAGGCGCTCGAAGCGCACGGCTCAACCGTCGGATGCGAAACGCCGCTACTGCCGTTTTCCGAGATGAACACGCTGGTCGGGTTCGATCGGATTTGGGCGTTCGAGAAGCAATATCCGGAACGCGAGTAACATGACGCCTCACTTGCTTGTAACTAGCGCTTTTTGAGGGACAGGCCGGTTCCGAAAATAGGGCGCGCACCGAAGTCCCGCTGGAGAGGCCAATCACTACCGTCCACCCGGCGGGGTAGGGTGGGGCTGCGCTCAGCCGATTCAAGCCTTCTCAGGACACTTTCGGACCAACATCTTCGTAGCGTTTACGACATTACCTCAATTTCACCGGGAATCCTCAAAAGTTTTGCACACTCGCGGGTGGCAAGGAGAAATTCGGCCTCTTTTGGTATACGCAGCTAAGTTGTTACGCCACCGAAACAAAAATATTTATATTTATCAAAATGTTACACTTACTGCCTATTTTTTGACCAATTTCGCTGACTCCCCCGGTTTCCGGGGGGTGCAGCACCTTGCTCAGACGTTATCGACAGGGTTATCCACAGAAGACGGGGATTAACCCAGGCAAGACAGAAATCCTTGGAAAGCCGGGTGATTCCCGTGCTGATGAGTCCCGTTCCGCCGATAATGAGTACGTTCACGGTCGACTCCGACGGCCGGGGACCGCTTAACTGTACGGCC
>CAYYSC010000250.1:0-5396 GCA_964474065.1 uncultured Rhodospirillales bacterium
AAATTATCCGTACGGCGGGTGACCGCGTGCAGGACAGGCGGCTGGCGGAATTGGGCGGCAAGGCCATGTTCACGCAAGAAATTGAACGCGCCCTGACCGCGGAGGAGATCGATATTGCCGTGCACTCCGCCAAGGATGTGGAAACCGACCTGGCCCCCGGCACCTTGGTTGCCGCTATCCTGCCGCGGGAAGACCGCCGGGACGCGCTGATCGCCCCGCGATACGGGAGCATTGCCGGCTTGCCGAAAGGCGGCACGGTCGGAACCGCTTCACTCCGCCGCCAGGCACAGCTTCTCGCCCGGCGGCCAGACCTGAATGTCGTGCTCTTCCGCGGGAACGTGGAGACGCGGCTGCGAAAGCTGAATGACGGGGCGGTCGACGCCACCTTCCTCGCGGCCGCTGGCCTCAAGCGCCTCCGCCGGGAGGATGCGATCACCGCGATCCTGGATCCGGCAGAAATGCTGCCTGCCGCCGGTCAGGGTGCCATTCTGGTGCAGGGCAGAGCGGACGACGCGGATTGGCTGCCGTTGCTGGATCAGATCAGCGACCCGGTGAGTGCGGCAGAGGTTCGCGCTGAACGCGCAGTGCTGGCCCGCCTTGGCGGATCGTGCGATACCCCTGTTGCAGTGATGGCCGTAGCAGGGCCAGACAGTGAATTGTCGCTCACGGCGAGGCTGCTCCGGCCGGATGGCTCGAAAGAATGGCATTGCTCTGAAGCGGGCAGCATGACGGACGCAGCGCAATTGGGCGAAGCGGTAGGATCAAGTTTAAGACAGCGATGCGATCCCGATCTCCTAAGCGCAACGTCCGGCGGCACGATCGGCTGAGGCCTATTCTGCCCGGTCCCGGTCTGCCAGAAACTGGAAAAAAACCGGTGCGACCGTCACGGAAGGTGGTGGTCCATACGCGCAAAGCCCCCCTTCCCCAAAAAACGTTGGCCGGCCTGAAGGCGCGCGGCATCACGGTCATCAACCAGCCGCTGCTGCAGACCAAGCGTTTGGCGGCCCAAGTGCCTGCCATCGAAGGATATCAGGCGGTCATCCTCACCAGCGTGGCTGCGTTGGATGCATTGGCGGACGCTCCCGCCCAGCGCGACACACTCCTTTTTGTCGTTGGATCCGCCACGGCGGACGCAGCAGCCAAGGCCGGCTTCTCCGCCATTACCAGCGCCCCGTCGGCAACCGAGCTGGCGAAAGTGATCCGTGAATCGGTATCGCCGGATGCCGGTCCCCTGCTTTATCTTGCCGGTCGCGATCGGGCTCGCGATATGACCCGGCTCCTGGACAGGTTTCAGGTAGAGGTGATCGAGGTTTACGCGGCCGAGAAAGCCTCCTCCCTGAAGCCCGAAGTCCGGCGCGCGTTCAAGCGCGGCGAGGTATTCACGGTTACTGTCTATTCTGCCCGTGCTGCCGAAGCGCTGGCGGCGGCGGTGGACCGGGCGGGCGTAGGTGCGGAAGCCCGGAAAGCAAGCGCCCTCTGCCTAAGCCCGCGCATCACCGCGCGCCTCCAAAGCCGCGGCTGGCGGGAGGCGCGCAGCGTTTCCCCGCCGGACACGTCGGGGATCAGCGCCCGGCTCCTCGGCGTGCGCGGACCGTTTCTGGAGGAATCCCGAAATCGAGGCGCCGCAATCCCATCGACGGTGCAAAAGAGTGAACCGTCCGCGGTCCCTTCCCCAATGGAGCCTTCCATGACGACCCCAACTCCGCCGCCGGCCCGCTCCGGGCCGGGCTGGCCAGCGTTTATCATCCTGGCAATCGTCGCCATCGCCGGCGGTGCCTGGTTATGGTACATGGCTCAGGAGCGTCAGGCTGAGCTTACGGCCCAACTCTCCGGGATCCGTCAGGAACTGGCGGCGATCGAAGCCGATCCGGGAAGAGAAGAACGCGCTGCCCTGGCGGAGCGAACGGCCGAATTAGAGGAAACGGGAGCCGGCGCCGACTTCGAAACGCTGAATGAACTGATCGCCGAGGCCAGGGCGCTGAGTGAATCGGTGGCGGAAGCGGAACAGCTCGCGCGCCAGACGGCGGCCACGAACACCGAGGCGCTGGCCGGCCTGACTGGGCAGACAAGAGAACTCACGGTGACGGTAAGCGACATGCAGGAACGGCTGAATACGCTGGCCAGCAAGCAGGAAGAACGCTTCTCCGCACTCGCCGAACGCCTCGATACTGCCCAAGAGGAACTGGCAACCGCGAAAGAGGCACTGCAAGAGCGGAGCCAACGCCTCCAGGAAACGCAAGCGGCCGTTGGCGAACTGCGGTCCATGATCGACTCGCTTGAGAGTTGGGCGGAAGACATGCAGCCTGCCCGATTGGCGGAACGTCTGATCGCATTGGGAGACCTGCGGCGCGTGGTGAACGCCGGTGCACCCTTCTCCGCAGCCTTGGAACGCGCCGCAAAAGCCATTCCGGCCGTGAAGGAAGCCGAAGGCGATTGGCTGGACTGGGCCGACAATGGAATTCCCACCGAAGAGGAGCTCACCAGGCGGCTTGCCCAGATCGAAAAGGATCTTCCTCCGCCAGCCACCGCCGATGCCGATGGCGGGGTCGTGGACCGGGCGCTTGGAGTCTTGCTGGGAGGCATCCAGATCGAGGGCAAGGGTACCCTGGTGGACGATCCGGTCCGGAGTGCTATTGTTGAAGCACAAGAAGCCATGAAACAGGATGATCATGCTGCTGCGAAAGCGGCGCTCGCTCCTGTCGCTGACGATGTCGAACCAGTTGCGGAATGGCTGAAGGCTCTGTCCGCCCGCACGAGTGCGGAAGCAGCCATCCAGCATTGGGAGAACACGGTGCTAGCCGAGGTGGGTGAAAGCGTCCAATGATCCGCGCACTTTTCTTTTTTGTCCTTATTGCCGCCGTTCTGTACGTCGGCAATTGGCTTCTGAACCACCCTGGCACGGTCAATATCGCGCTGCCGGGCTATTTTACGGTCAACTGGAGCCTGGCGTGGGGCGCCACGGTGCTGGCGGTCCTGCTTGTCCTGGCGGTGGTCGCCGTCGGGCTGTTGACGAACCTGTTTCGCACCCCGAAGCGGATCATTCAAAACCTGCAGCGGCGCAACCGTGACCGCGGACAACAAGCGATCTCCATGGGCATGGTGGCGGTGGCTGCAGGCGACGCTGCCGAAGCGCGCAAACAGTCCCAACGGGCCTCCCGGCTGCTGCCCGACCAGCCGATGACCACCTTGCTGGCAGCGCAATCCTCTCAGATGAACGGCGACACCGAAGCCGCCCAGCGCTTCTTCAAGGAATTGGCGGACCACCCGGAAGCATCGTTCCTCGGCCTGCGGGGGCTTTGGATGCAGGCGATGAAAGAGGGTCGCACACGGGACGCGCTTCATTACGCTGAATTGGCGAACGAGCAGCAGCCGCATTCCGGCTGGGTGCTCGAATCCCTGTTCGAATTACATGCGAGGGTCGGTCAATGGGAAGAGGCCGACCGGGCCTTGGCCGCGAGCGCGAAGCAAAAAACGCGGCCACCGGAACAAATCCGCCATGACCGGGCCCTGATCAACATCGAACGCAGCCGCGCCGCCGCGGTCTCCGGCGACAAGCAGACCGCGATGACCGCCGCCAAGGCAGCTTACAAAGCCCTGCCCGAGTTCGTGCCAGCCGCAGCCCAGTACGCAGAAATGCATATTGCTTACGGGCGCCGCGGCAAGGCAGAGAAAGTCATTCAAGACATGTGGCGGGTTGAGCCGCACCCTATGTTGGGAGCAGCGTATCACAAGGTTGTCGACCAAGTCGGGCCGGAAAAGCAGTTAAGACTTGCCAGAGACTTGGGTCAACTGAACCCAAATCACCCGGAAAGTCGGGCTCTCGTTGCGGAATTCGCGATTGCGGCGGAAGACTGGTCCGAAGCGCGGCGAGCGCTCGCCCCATTGGCCAAGGGGCGCCCGAGCGCCCGCGTTTGCCGCCTGATGGCGGAACTCGAGCTGGCCGAAAGGCACGACCCGGTCGCGGCACGCGACTGGATCGCCCGCTCCGCGACCGCGACTCCGGATCCCGCCTGGGTTTGCAGCGAAACGGGCGCGGTGCAACGCGAATGGTCAGCGGTATGCCATGAGAGCCGCCGTTTCGGTACGCTCGAATGGCGAGTGCCACACCATCTAACGCCCGCATCGCCTGCGCTACTGGAAGCCGTCAAGGAAGAAGAGGCGAGCGAAAAACAGGGGACACAAGAACCGAAAGTCCTTGAGCTGTTGGCTGAGCCGGTCGAACAAAGCCGGGACCAACCAGGGGAGGCCGCCGAGAGCTCCCAGCAGAAGAACGACGGTTCGGAACAGAAAAACACTACCGAGGCCCGGTCGTGAGCGCCGCGAACTTCATCGACGTGCTCGGCATCACGATGAAAGAAGTCTCCAAAGACCGGATCGTGGCGGAGATGGAAGCGCGTGAAGAGCACTCCAACGGCAACGGCGTCGTGCACGGCGGGGTGTACATGGCCTTCGCGGACACGTTGGGCGCGCGCGGGGCGATCATGAATCTTCCCGACAACTGCATGACCAGTACGATCGAGTCGAAGACCAACCTGTTGCGGGGCATGTCCCTCGGGAAGATCTACGGTGAGGCGACGCCGGTTCACGTCGGTCGAACGACCCAGGTCTGGCGCACGGTCCTCACCAACGAAGAAGGCAAGAAGCTGGCTGAGATCACGCAAACCCAGCTGGTGATAGAAACAAAACCAAACCATCCAGTCACCCAGCGCCAGCAGGCGACCAAAACAGGCGGCGAGATTTGATCCTGCCGCCCTTCTTCTACCTCGTTGCAGACTAGGATCATGCTTACCTGCGGCGGACCCTCCCCCGCAGGCCGGCTACTTGGCCCACGGGCAGCGCTTCATCTCGGGTCCCGGAGTTTCCTGATGAGGAATCCGCTTGCGCCGCAAATCGCCTAACCCTCCCGCTTCTCCAAGACCTCCTTAAAGATCGTCGCCGCGGTCATTGCGGTTGGCCAGCCGGAATAGAAGGCCAAATGCGTGATCACTTCTTTGATCTCTTCCACGGTCAAGCCGTTGTCCAGCGCCCGGTTCAGGTGGCCGACCAGTTGGCGCTCCTTGCCAAGCGCGATCAGCGTGGCAACCACAATGAGTGAGCGGTCGCGCTTCGAGAGTTCCGGGCGCTCCCATATATCTCCGAACACGACATCTTCGGTCAGTTCGATCAGCTTCGGCGTGAACTCGCGGATGGCGTCGCGTGGGTTGGATTGCTGGGCCATACTGGCGTTTCCCTCTGGCTTAGGATGGTGGGACGGGGCTGGAGCCTAGCCCCGGGCCGCCCGGTCCGTCCAGCGGCGCGAGCACCAGCGACTGGCTCGCGGACCCGAATGCGCCTCCACGGTCGAACAATTCCGTCTCCGTGACGCCCAGCCCGTTCTGCCGCCAGTGCTGCCGGTT
>CAYYSC010000251.1:0-5393 GCA_964474065.1 uncultured Rhodospirillales bacterium
TCATCGCGTCGACTATGCCCCTGCTCGTGGCGCTGGCCTCCTGGGTGTTCTTCGGCGAACGTCTCGGCCCCATCGCCGCAATCGGGCTTCTGGCAGGCTTCCTCGGAGTGGCCATCATCATGGGCAGCCGCTTGTCCGGTGGCATCGACCTTTATGGTCTGTCTCTTTGCGTTGCAGCAGCCATCGCGCTGACCATTGCGACGCTCAGCGTGCGGGGGGCCACGTCAGGTGGCAACTTCCTGATGGTCGTGGGGCTTCAGATGCTGATCGGCAGCGCGGTCCTGTCGGTCGTGGCGGTCTCGACTGAAACCCTGACCATCGACTGGAGCTGGCTGCTGATCGCGGCCTTCGCATGGACCACGCTGGAGTCGTACCGTTCGAGCGTGGCTCGATAGGCGTTGGCTTTCTCCATCGGGAATATTCGAACGGGAGCGACAAAGCCGTCGCGGTCCATTTGTTCGATTTGTTCCCGAGCCAACAGTTTCGGCACGGCGATTTCCGGCCGCTTGCTCGGTAGGCGGCCGTAGCGCTGTTATTCCATTCGGGTTACCCTAGGAAAAACCCACACCTTGGGGAAGGAGAATTGCTTTATGGCAAAGCTGCCCATCCTGGAACTGCCCGACGTCAACTACGGTACCGAAGAAGAGGCGATGCTCCGCTACCGGGAAGAGGGGACCCGCCGCGCGCTCGCCATGGACAACCGCGGCCCCGTTGTCTTCACGGCCGAAGGCAAAATCGACCCGACCATTCTGGGCGCGTACTCCCGGCACGGCTTTTACATTTTCACCAACGTGCTGGGCGGTGAAGAACTGGCGGACCTGGAGAACGACTTGGCCGACCTGTTGGGGCGCGCCCCGGTGACGAAGGACGCAGAGGTCGACAGCCAAGGCCGGCCGGCCTTCACCGCCGGTCTTGAGTCGCGGGCGCCCCGGTGGGTCAAGCCACTTTCGGACCCGCTGGGCGGCACGGATGCCAATCAGGGCCGCCATCCCTCCAAGATGTACGAGCCGCAGGTCCCTGAAGGTGCGCCGGAATACGTGCTGCAACTGATCCACGGCCCGCTTCAGCACTCGGAAGCGGCGTTGCGTCTCTACGGCCACCCGCACCTCCTGGCTGCGGCGGAAGCGATCCATGGCCCCGATTTCACGCCGTTTAACGAGGCCATCTGGATCAAGCAGCCGCGCCTCGGCGGTTCGGTCGCCTGGCACCAGGATGGCTGGACCCACTGGGATGACCCGGACCTGGATGAGAACACACATGGCTTCAACATGATGGTCCAGCTTTACGGCTGTGATGCCGCGAACGGGCTCTGGGTGGTCCCGGGTTCGCACCGCGGCGGCAAGCGCGACATCAAGGCGATGGTGGGGGAGGCGGGGTCCGACCGGCTGCCGCAGGCGGTGCCGCTGATCTGCGGTCCAGGCGATGTAGCGGTGACGAATCGTCAGGCGATCCATGGTTCGTTCGCCAACACGAGCCCTAACATTCGCGTGACGTTCAACATGGGCTTCCATCGTCGGAAGTCGGTGTACGGCATCAAGAGTGGAGGCGTCCACAACCCGGTCAGCGTCTACGATGACGCCTATATCCACAACCGTTCCCGGCTGATCATGTACGCTATCGACGCCCGCCGCCAACGCTTCCCGGGCGAAACGCCTTACGTCTACGCACCGATGGCTGCGGAGGCGGATCGGTACCGCTGGAGCTCTGAAAAGATGGCAGATTTGCGCGACTACAACTTGCAGGATATTGGCATTTAGGTCGAGATCCTCTTGCGGCAGAGATCGGGGCGGCTCTTCGCATAGCGGGCTGCCCCTTGGCAGCGGCTTGGCGGCCACCACATGCCTTTCAGTTGCCTTCGCAACGAGGAGGGACGTGCATGGCGTCGGAGCGCTTTCTGGAGGGCCAGGTAGCCCTCGTCACTGGCGGGTCTTCCGGGATCGGCGCGGCCGTTTCCGTCGAAATGGCCCGCCGCGGCGCTGCGGTCTTGGTGAACTATCTGAGCCATCAGGACCAAGCGGCGGATGTCGCCGAGCGGTGCCGCGCCTTCGGTGTCGAAGCGGAGCCGGTGCAAGGGGACGTGTCGGAGGCGGCCAGCGTCGACGCCATGTTCGCCGAGGCGGGAACCCGGTTCGGCCGGCTGGATATCCTGGTCAATAATGCCGGGATTCAGGACGATGCCGATTTGTTGGATATGAGCGAAGCCGCTTGGCGGCGGGTTATCGATGTCAATCTGACGGGGCAGTTTTTCTGCACCCAGCGCGCCGCCCGACAATTCCTGCATCAGCCTGAACGGCCGGATGCGGGGAACCGTGCGCGGGGCAAGATCGTTTTCATTAGCTCCGTGCACGACATCATTCCGTGGGCGGGTCATGTGAATTACGCATCGTCAAAGGGGGGTGTGCTCATGCTCATGAAAAGCGTCGCGCAGGAGTTGGCCGGGCGGCGCATCCGCGTTAATGCCGTCTCCCCCGGCGCGACCAAGACCGACATCAACCGGGCAGTTTGGAGCGATGAAGGCACAGCCGACAAGGTGCTGGAACTGGTTCCCTACGGCCGCTGGGGCGAACCCGACGATGTTGCTAGCAGCGTCGCGTGGCTGTGTTCGGATTATGCCGATTACGTCACGGGCACGACGCTGTACGTTGATGGCGGCATGGTTCTTTATCCTGAATTCCGTGACAATGGTTGAGCGTGACGATGACAGAAATCGAGGGCACCGATAAAACGGAAGTGCGCGGCAGCAGCCGGGGCGAAAAGGTCGAGACCAGCTACCCCGCGATCGAAGATCATGGCGTCATCGGTAATCTGGAAACCGTGGCCCTGGTAAGCCGAGCCGGCGCGATCAATTTCTTCTGCTATCCGCATTTCGACTCGCCGACTTATTTTGCCGCTTTGCTCGACAAGGAACGCGGGGGCTCGTTCTTTATCCGGCCGACGAAGGACCGGATCGCGGGAACCCAGGTCTACCTGCCAGACACCAACGTGCTGTTGACCCGGTTTCTGATGGACGAGGGCATTCTGGAAGTCATGGACTTCATGCCCATCCGGTGCCCGGGAGACGAATCGGCCGGCATGATTATCCGGATTGCCAAGTCGGTGAGAGGAGACGTGCCAGTGCACGCCGTCTGCCGGCCCATGTTCGATTACGGCAAGATCGAACCATCGGCGCGGATCGAGAAAGAGAGCGGCTGCGTCTGCTTTCACTCTGAAGGCGCAGCCTCGCCGGACGCCAGACTTTACTGCAGCGGCGACATCCGGATCGAAGGCGGGTGCGCCGTGTACGATGGGATGATCCGCAACGGGGAACAGGTTTATTTTTGCCTTGTCTGCGATCAGAGCGACATGGAAATCACGCCGGAATACCTAGATCAACGCTTAAGGTCGACCTGCGATTATTGGCACGACTGGACGCAGAATTGTTCCTACGACGGTTATTGGCGTGGCCAGATCGTCCGTTCGGCGCTGGTCCTAAAGCTAATGTTTTCCCACGAGTACGGCTCCATGGTTGCCGCACCCACCTTCGGCCTGCCGGAGGCGATCGGCGGCGTTCGGAACTGGGATTACCGTTACTGCTGGATCAGAGATTCGGCCTTCACTATTCATGCGTTGCTGCGACTTGGCTTTACGCAAGAAGTGGTCCACTACATCGACTGGATCCAGAAGCGCTATACACGCCCGGAACCCGACGGGTCGCTGCAACTGATGTATCGGGTCGATGGCAGTGCCGACCTCGACGAGTACGAGCTGGACCATCTGGAAGGGTATCAGGGCAGTCGGCCGGTCCGCGTGGGAAATGGTGCTTCCAAACAGCTTCAGCTGGACATCTACGGCGAACTGATCGACAGCGTTCATTTGGCCAACAGGATCGGCATGCCGATTTCCTATGAGGGCTGGCAACACTTGTCGCGCACCGTCGAATACGTCATCAAGCACTGGCGGGAGCCTGATGAGGGCATTTGGGAGTTCCGCGGCGCCCGGAAGCACTTTCTGCACTCTCGCCTGATGTGCTGGGTCGCGATTGACCGGGCCATTCGCATCAGCGAGGTCGGCTCCTTTCCCGCGCCCATCCCACGTTGGCGCGAGGAGCGCGACAAGATCTACCACTCCATTCACGAGGAATTCTGGGACGAGGAACTGCAGGCCTTTGTCCAATACAAGGGCTCCAAGGCAATGGATGCGGCGATCTTGTTGATGCCGATGGTCAAGTTTATCTCCCCGGTTGATCCCCGCTGGCTGAGCACAATGAAGGAGATCGAGCGGCAATTGGTGAGCGACACGTTCGTCCGCCGGTACAACGACGAACGTGGCGAACTGGAAGGCCTGGACGGCTCGGAGGAAGGAGCATTCACCACCTGCTCGTTCTGGTACATTGAGTGCCTTGCGCGTAGCGGCCGGGTATCGGAAGCGCGTCTCCTGTTCGAGAAAATGCTGGGCTATGCCTCGCCGCTTGGTCTTTACGGCGAGGAAATCGGCGGGCGCGGCCACCATCTCGGCAATTTCCCGCAAGCCTACTCGCATCTTGCCCTGATCAGCGCGGCGTCTGCGCTGACCCGGGCGATCAAGGAAGGCGGCGCTCCTTTCTAGACTCCCGATCTTGTTGGATGAGCAAGATTTCCACCACGGCCTGAACCCGTTCCCGCGCGGCTTGGAGCGCGCTGCCGTCAACCGTAAAACCAGGATCGGGGTCGGCTCCGGCTCCTACCAGAAGCGTAACTATCGCCGTGTGGCCGCCGGCCGCTGCCAAGTGCAGCGGCGTGATGCCGTGGATGTCGCGTGCATCGACGTCGGCGCCGTCCAGTATTAACGCGTCTGCTGCCTTCGATTTGCCCAACGCCGCTGCGTAGTGAAGTGCCGTCAGTCCGGAGACATCCGCTGCGCGCGGGTCGGCGCCCGCCTTGAGCAGCAGCCGCACCATTGCGGCATCGCCGCCGATGACTGCGTCCTGCAACGGGGCCGCAGAGGCAGGCCCGCCCGCCGCGAGGGTTGCGAAGACGGCTGTGACGGTGAGAGCGATTAAGCGGGGCATGGCCGGCACGAAAAGACAGCAGAAGCTGGTGAGGTTAGCTCCCCAGGCCCTAACGACCGGTAATCAGCGGGATTGAGGGGAACGGGTCATTCGCCCAATGACGTTCAGTGTGACCACCGAAAGCATCAGAGCTTCCGGGCGGGAGAGCACGATTCGGGTTCAGCCTAGGTGTGTCGCTGCTCAGCCTCTTCAGCGCCGTCGAACAGCACTCGTTCCCGTATCCGGCGGTCGCGGGCCACTGCTGCGAAATCCGCCTCTGCCAGCCGTTCCGTTGGCGCTGGCACCAGGGTGAAATGGCCGAAACGGTCCTCGCCCGCCACTAGCGTTACCTCCGTCTCCGGTCCTGACCTGGCGCGCATCGACGGAG
>CAYYSC010000252.1:0-5392 GCA_964474065.1 uncultured Rhodospirillales bacterium
AAGCTTTCCAAGAGGTCGAAGCTCTTGGCCGCTTCGCCCGCCGGCACGGTCATGACTTTGCTGGCAATGCCTGCGTTCTCGAGGGACGACTGGACCGCCTCAGCATACAGCGGCCCGACCGCGCTGTCGGTCAGTACCACAGCCCGGCGGCCCGGGAGGCGATGGGCGATAAGTTCGCCCGCCTCGGCGATCAGTCCCGGTCCGATCAGAATGTCGTAGGAGCGGTCAGCCGCCTCTGCCGCCAGATTGACCTTGAGGCGCTGCACGCCGGCTAATCCCGGCATGTGAACACTTTCATGTAACCTGCCTTTTCCAAGGATTCGATTACCCGGCTTACGCTATCCTCCGGATCGCCATCCGACGTGTCGATCTTCAGATCGGCCAGCGCATAAAACGGCTCGCGCTCTGCCGACAGCTTGTGGAGGCGGCTCAGCACATCTTCCTCGCCGGCGAGCATGGGGCGGTTACCGCGCTTGGAGACGCGTTTGGCCAGGGTTTCCAACTCCGCAGTGAGCCAGACCGAGATCCCTTTTTCCGCCACCCGGGCCCGCGTTTCCGGATCGTTGAACGCGCCGCCGCCGCAGGCCAGCACGTGCGCAGGCTGATCCCGTAAAAGGCGGGCAATGACCCGTCGCTCGCCGTCACGGAAATGAGCTTCGCCATACTTCTCGAAGATTTCCGGGATCGTATAGCCCGCGGCTCGCTCAATCTCCGTGTCGGCATCGACGAAGGACATGTCCAGGCGTTGCGCCAGACGTTTGCCGACGGTGCTTTTGCCGACTCCCATCATACCGATCAATACGATTGTTTTGTCCGGCCTCGCGATGATAGAGGGGTTCGCACCGGTGCTTGGCATTGAAATATCATTCATAGCGCGCTTCCATGGCGCAGATGGGGCATGATCGTCAAGCTGTCGCATAAAGCCGAATTCGCTAAAGTGCGCCGATCGGCGGGAAAAGAGCTTAAACCCTAGATTAGGCTGAAAATGTGGTGAGGGAATGGGTCAGGTCATCATAGTCATTTTGGGTCTTATGTTGCTGGCAGCGTTCGCTGGTGCGCTCTACATCGCGATGGGAGACATTCCGCCACCAACCCAAACGATCGAAAAGACGCTGCCCGATGAACGTTTCAGCAAGTAAGACCTTGCGCAGGGCATCGCTGGCTCTCGCTGTTGCTTTCGCTTTGACCGCAACGGCAGTTCCCAGCGCGGCTCAGACTATCAAGTTCCTCGCGGTAAACCCGCAACAGGTTGGCTTGGCGGCTCCCGCCGATCTTGGCCTGCCCACCGCTCTCTGGAAGGGCAGCACGCGCGAGAGCTTGGTGGAAGCCGTGGATAGCGTGGCCGGTACAGCTTCATTGCTGTCGGCACACCAAGCCCTGCGAGACTTGCTGATCGCGGATGCCCCTCTGCCCGAAGGCAAAGCACTTGATCCGCCCCTGACTGCCCTGCGGGTACGTGCCCTGGCACGGCTAGGTGCCAGCCAGGAGGCGCTGAGCCTGGCAGAGAGGGCGCCTGATGAATTCCGCACGGGAACACTGCTGGACGCAGAGAGGGAAGCGAGGCTGCTCCGTTACGACCTCTCCGGCGCTTGCGGTCTGCTGAGGGAAACGGCAGCCCAGGCAACTCAGCCTGACTGGCAGCGCCTGCGGGCCGTCTGCCGCCAGATTTTCGGCGAGGACGCCGAAGCCACCGTCGCGGCAATCCTCGCAGAGATCGTGCAACCTGCCTCCGACGAGACCTTCGGCGCCCTCTTCCTTGCCATGCAATATCCGGAACGACCGAAACCGGCCGGATTGCTGCCGGAACGCCCCCTGCATCTGGCGATGCTTCGCTTCTTGCAACTGCCGCTCGCGCTAAACTCTGGACTGCCGCCCAACCCTCCTGCCCTGCTAGCAGGGATCGCGGCGACGCCCCGAGTGCCGCCCGGCCTGCGCGTCCGAGCGGCGGAGCAGGCCGTTGCCGCAAATGCCGGAGCGGTTGAACCGTTGATCCAACTCTATCTGCAGACGGGCGCGACCGAAGGGCTCGCCCCGCTCTACCGCCAAGCGGCTTACGCGGCGAACGCCACCGAACGCCAAGACGGCCTGCAGCAGCTTTGGGAGGAAGCGCGGCAGCGCGAACTTTTGGCTCAGTTTGCGCCCTACACTCTCGGCTTGGCCGCCACCCTGGATAAAGACAGTTTGCCCGCGCCGTTCCTGAAAATGGCCATTCGCGTGGCCTTGCTCTCGGGTGAGCCTGCCGCGATTACCGCTTGGCGAAATGGCGTGGAAGCCAAGGCCGGCCAGCCGGACGGAAAGGCGGTCTTTGACACGAGCTTGCCGCTGCTTGCCATCGCTGGCGAGCCGCTTCCCCCCGCAACGCAGTGGTGGTCGGACTGGCTGGCCGCCGCCAAGCCCACCGACCAGCAGCAGCAACTTGCCGGTGGTTTGATGGGCGCACTCGGCCAAAGCTTCGCGATCGCGCCCTCGCCGCAGATTCCGGCAACTGCCGTGACCCAGCCAATTCTGAACGCAAAAGACGCGCCGGGCGAGGCCGCGCTGCGTGCGCTTGCTGCGCTTTCGCAGGCAGAAGACCCAGATGCGGCGTTGCAGGTAATCGCGGTGCGCGCGCTGGCAAAGGTTCACCCCGGCCATGCCCGCGCGCTGGCGGTGGAACTTGCGATTGCCGCCGGGCTCTGAGGCCGTGGCCGAAGACCCGGCCCTCGCTGCATTTCTGGAGATGATGGCTGCGGAGCGCAACGCCGCGGCGAACACGATAGAAGCCTACCGCCGGGATCTTGCTGCCGTTGCGGCGGCCATGGCTCCCGCAAGCCTGTCCGGGGCCGATGCCCAAGCGGTGAGCAAAGCCCTGCACGCCATGGCGGCGGGCGGGCTCTCGGCACGTACCCAGGCGCGCCGGCTTTCGGCGCTGCGGCAGTTCTATGGCTTCCTCGTCAGCGAGGACAAACGCCCCGACGATCCGACGGCAACCCTGGACGCACCCCGGAATGCCCAGAGTCTGCCCAAATTCCTAAGCGAGGCAGAGGTGGACCAGCTGCTCGACGCGGTGCACGGCATGGAGGGGCCGGAGGGCCTGCGCCTCGCCGTCATCGTCGAACTGCTCTACGCCACCGGCCTGCGCGTTTCCGAACTGGTCAGCCTCCCCGCCACTGCCGCCCGGCAGGGTGAGGAAGCAGGCGTGCTCTGGCTGATCGGCAAAGGCGGGCGGGAGAGGATGGTGCCGGTCGGACGCCCGGCCGCGGCGGCCCTTTCCAACTACATGGGGGTACGAGGCGTCTTCATTGCGGGACCTGCCAGCGCGAAATGGCTATTCCCGTCTCGCAGCCGAGAGGGATATTTGACCCGGCGGCGGGTGGGTCAGTTGCTCAAAACGCTGGCGTTGGAGGCCGGGCTCGACCCGGCCAAGGTCTCGCCGCACGTCCTCCGCCACGCGTTCGCAACGCACCTGCTAGGCCACGGCGCCGACCTGCGGGCGCTGCAAACGCTGCTCGGCCATGCCGACATCGGCACAACCCAGATCTATACTCACGTGCTCGAGGAGCGCCGCCGCGCCCTCGTCCTCGGCCATCACCCACTGGCAGGGTAGGAGCGTTTGTTTGCGGCTCTAACAATTTTTATTTGAGGGAATTATTTCCAGCTTTACGCCGATGATGCATGCCGAGTGGTCGAAAAACGCTTTGGATGCATCTCAGCTGATCCAGAAAGCGAGGACAACAAGCAGGACAACCAAAGCCGCCCCGGCCAGCACAATTGCGGCGCCGCGCAGCAGGTCATTCCGGGGTAGGATAGGTAGGATACCTGCCTCCCTCTTGACGCTCTCCCCCTCGGCCCGTCCGAGTTCCGCCTCACGGGCTAGCTGCACTTCCTCGACCGTCGGAGGAGCTCCGGCCGCCTCGTCGTCCGTACCGAGCGGAGACGCCGCCGGATCGCTGGCGTCGACTTTATCGCGGGTCCGTCCAGCATCAATATCCGAACGCAGCCGGTCCACCGTGTCCTCGCGTCGGCGCATCTACAACTCCTTCGTGGAAGTCAGCCACCTCCTTCAATGACAACGCATAAAGATAGCCAGAGTTCCGCCCAAATCGGCCCCGATCCGCCTTGGGCGCCTCTAGGCCTGCCCCGGAACCCAATAGTCCCGGGAGCCCATGACAGTTCAGGCCGTTCAAGCAAACGGACGCTTGATCCAGAACAACACCGGCAAGGCCGCCGCGTCTTTCACGTTCACGCCAAGGAGGTTAACGGCCAGAATAAGGGCTAA
The DNA here is from genome assembly GCA_964474065.1 of uncultured Rhodospirillales bacterium. Lineage (GTDB taxonomy): Bacteria > Pseudomonadota > Alphaproteobacteria > Bin95 > Bin95 > JACKII01. Next base: position 4,259 of record CAYYSC010000252.1, read on the forward strand.
CAGGCAACCTCCCATCTAATCTGCGTTGAATACGGCTCATGGTCGCAATCAACTCATGACCAAAAATCATCTTCGTAATCCCAACCATGAAATCACGACCGCTTTGCGCACGGTCACAAGGGTTGCCACGCTGCTACCCTCTTGATTGATGACGTCAGCATTTGGCAGACACATTTGATGCTGGACCGAAAGGATCACTCGGGTCTATGGGCTCTGCAGCATTAGTCGGCGGCATCATTGTTGCCACGCCCGGATCATAGGGGTGCAATCAAGGTCTCTAGTGGCGAAAGTCCGATGGCTCGTGACGAAGCTTCAACGCCCGAATGCCCCGGTCCACCGGCCATGGAGCCCGTGGCGATCGCTGCGCTACCTGATGGCGTTGCTCCTGCTGCTGGCGGCCGCCCATGTGCTGGCCATCGTGGTGTTCGAGGGACTCACGCCATTCCAGGCTCTGTGGCTGACCATGACCACCATTACTACGGTCGGTTACGGTGACTTGGTAGCCGAGACCATTGCCGGCCGTTTATCCACGATCTTGCTGGTGTATCTTGGAGGGATCTGGATCGCCTTCCAGTCTGCAGCGACCTATTTCGAGTATCGCGCCGATCGCCGGGAGCGGAGGCGCAGAGGACGATGGAAATGGCATATGACCGACCACATCCTGCTGCTTAATGTTCCCGCCCAGGATACGGCGTACCTGCACCGGCTTCTCAAAGAATTCCAGGCAAGCCGCCGGTTCAGGCGCAAGCGGGTCCAAGTCGTGAGCACAGGCTTTCCAGAAGGACTTCCGGATTCGCTCAGCGAAATGGGGCTGGTCCACTATTCCGGCTATCCTTGGGACTCCGACGCCTTGAGATCGGCGAGCGCCGCAGACGCGGATGTAATCGCAGTCTTTGCGGAGAGCGATTCCGACGTTGCAACCGACGGGCGCACACTTGATATCATCGACCGCCTGCGGGATATCGGCGCTGAAGGCCGCATTCTTGCCGAGTGCGTCGACGATCGGAACCGGCCGCGATTCAAGCGGTTTGGCGCCGACCTCGTGGTACGGCCCTTGCGAGGATATCCGGAAATGATTGTCCGCGCCCTTGCCGCGCCCGGCGCCGAGCAAATTCTGGAGGATCTTTTTACCAG
>CAYYSC010000253.1:0-5386 GCA_964474065.1 uncultured Rhodospirillales bacterium
CTCCGATGCCGCCGGCATTATTCTTTGTCCGGCGGCGGGTTCTGGTCCCAGTTCGGATCGTCGCTGGGGTTCAGGGGCCCGCCGTCACCTGCCAGAAGGCCTTTGCCTGGAAGGTAGTTGATTTCGAGCCGGATTCCGTCCGGGTCCTCAAAAACTATATAGTAATAACCGGGCGCCCAGTCGCCCTCGACCGGGCCGCGGTCGATATAGGCATTCATGTCTTTCAGTTTCTGATAAAGCGCATCAACATCTTCGCGCGACCGGGCGCGAAAGCAGAGATGGTGCATCCCGACCCGGTTCTGAACAAAGCGCTCACCCTCATGTTCCGGCGCGCAGCGCTGGATGCCGAGCGCCGTGCGGGCGCCCACGTGATAGACGAAATTGTTGCCGTCATAGACCTTGGTCATGCCGAGAAAGGGCAACAACTCGCAATAGAACTCACGCGATTTCTCAAACTGGCTCACGGTCAGGATGACATGAGCCATACCGTTGATGGTGATAGACACGGGTTTAACGCTCTCCCTGGCTCTGGGGCATCATGTTCTTCCGGGTTTCATCGCTCCAGCCGCCCGACGGCTTGCCGAACTCCTTGCCGACCTCATAGCCGCGGCGCAGCGCCGGGCGGCCCTGGCAAAGCTTGTACCAGCGGTAGACGTTCGGGAAGTCAGCCTGCAAGTCCACGCCCTGGCGCTTGTAGGTAATGACCCAGGGCCAGCAGGCGATGTCGGCGATGGTGTACTCGTCGCAGATGTATTCCCGCCCCTTCAGGCGCCGGTCGAGCACGCCATAGAGGCGCAGCATCTCGCTGTGATAGCGTTCCTTCGCATACTCGATCTGCTCCGGCGCATAGAACTTGAAGTGGCCGGCTTGGCCGATCATCGGACCGAGGCCGCCCATCTGCCACATCAGCCACTCGTGCACTTCCGTGCGTTTGCGCAGGTCTTCGGGATAGAACAGGCCGGTTTTGGTGCCGAGATAGATCAGGATGGCGCCAGTTTCGAATACGCTGATCGGGCCGCCGCCGCCAAGTGGGTCGTGATCGACGATGGCGGGGATGCGGTTATTGGGGCTGATCTTCAGGAATTCCGGGTCGAACTGCTCGCCCTTGCCAATATTGACCGGGATCACCCGGTACTTGAGTCCCATTTCCTCCAGAGCGATGGAGAGCTTCCAGCCGTTCGGCGTCGGCCAGAAATATGCGTCGATCATGGGAGATTCCTCCAAGGCGCGGCATTTGTTGCCACACATCTTCCACGGATCGGCGCGGTGTGTCGAGACCGGGCCCGGCCGAAGGTCAGGCCGCTTCCGCTGCCGCAGCCAGAGAGGCGAGGTCAGCGTTGGTGTAGACGTTCTGGACGTCGTCGTTTTCTTCCAGCGCTGTCAGCAGCTTCAACAGGCCCGGCTGTGCCGCCTCGTCAACGGCGACGGGCGCCATCGGCCGCCAGACGAGCTTGGCTTCCTGCACCGTCGCGGCGGCGTCTACCTCCTGGTAGACATGATTGAACGCATCAACCTCCGTGAGAACCGTAAAGCCCTCTTCGTCGTCCTCTACGTCCTCGGCGCCGGCGGACGCAGCGACTTCGAACAGCGTTTCGAAGTCCGTGCCTTCCTTGGAGACCTGGATTTCGCCCACTCGCCGGAACAGAAAGGAGACCGAGTTGGTTTCGCCCAATGACCCGGCGTTCTTGTTGAAATAGGAGCGCACGTCGGAGGCGGTGCGGTTCTTGTTGTCGGTCATCGCCTCGACGATCACCGCGATGCCGCCGGGACCATAGCCCTCGTAGCGCATCTCCACATAGTCCTCGGCATTGTCCGCGCCGGTCGCCCGGCTGATCGCCCGGTCGATCCGTTCGTTCGGCATGTTTGCGGCCTTCGCCGCGCTGATCGCCGCGCGCAGGCGAGGATTCGCCTCCGGGTCAGGCGAGCCCATTTTCGCCGCAACGGTGATTTCCCGGCCGATCCGGGTGAAGACGCGGGCACGCTTTGCATCCTGTGCGCCCTTGCGGTGCATGATATTTTTAAATTGTGAGTGGCCTGCCACTGCTCACCTCAAACGTACCAAAAGACGAAAGCGTTGACCCATATGCGACGGGCCGGTCCGGACGTCAACTGCCGCGCTGCGGTTTCAGGCCGTGTTGCCTTGTTGCCGGAACAAAACAAGACAGATGACGCGATTGCCGACTGACTGACCGGTTCTTCCCGGTCTGCCCGCTACCCGGATGTTTGCAGGCGTTTCAGCAGGGTCAACCCGACGAGAGCGCCAGCCAGCAACGCGAGAGAGGGCGGAACCGGTGCGGCGACCGCATCGACGCCTTGGAAGATCGGGCCTTTGTACCGGATGTTGTCCACCCCAAAGCCTTCGGTGGACGGCAATCCTTTGATTACCAGCTCGGTGAACGGGGTTGCCGAAGTGATCCCAAGGAACTGCGATCTGACGCTGCCGAACACGGGCGGGCGGAACGTAGTGCCGTCCACGATGAACTGGCTGCGACGCACCACATCATTGAGCGCAAAGAAATCCGCACCGAAGGCGAGGACAGGCGAGTGGAAGGAGAATGTGATCGTCTCGCCGCCAAGCAGGCCTCCAACAATTACATTACCGGCCAAGCCGCCGCGCTGCACGCCAGCGGTGCTGACAAAGTTGTAGCCTCCCGACGGGAGAATACCATGATAACTGATTGTAAAATCGGATAAAACAAGGGGCGCTGCGCTAAAGTCGGCATCAATGGCAAAGTTTTCGAAATCTTCGACTTTGAACCCGTCACTGACGGCAATAGAGAACGCCGCTTCATTGGTATAAGAGACAAGGGTGGCCTGTGCGGAACACACGCCCGCAAGCCAGATAGCCACCGCCGCTGCAAGATAGCGCATCGCGCGTCGCCTCCTTCTCCAGCACGCTGCCCTATTTTGATACCACGCGGCGCATACAATTGCAATCGATGTGGGCAAATTTGCAAGCCGATTACCATACTTTCTTATTGCTGCATTTACTGATGTAAGGTGGCCCTTCGCCGTATAGGATCTCCCCTGCCAGGGTGCGGCCAAGCCTGACGCGACGGACCGATCCTGCTGCTAGGTCGGCAGGATCGGTCCGCTTGGCGATCGCAACCTCGAAGCCCGGTTTAATTCCTGGACGGATAAATCCCCGTCAGAGCGATGCACCACTGCATCCCAAGGTAGGGATTCCGGACATTCACCGGCTGGTTCCCGCCATTGTTCCCGACGGTCACGGAGGTTGAGACGGACGATGCGTCCATTGCCGCCGCCGCAGTGCCGCTGCGATAGGGGCTGCTGCCCGTATCCCGCGCTAGAACATTGCCGGCCGGATTGCCTTGATCGCCAGCCTGCGGCGTGGCGTTCAAGGTCGAGGTGGCCGTAGCGGAGTGATCGTGCGCGGGCATCTGGTTGACGGTGAGGGTGACATTCTCCGTCCCGCCTTTTTCGCCCATAACCACGTTGCTGAGACCCGAGCCGGCGCCTTGGCTGATCGGCGTCCGGCCGCGCAGGTCCGGCAGCGCGAAGGTCGTGCGGCCATCGCCACCATAAATCGTGCCGACCAGGGAGAACAAAGCCGTATTCTGGGAGATCGACATTAACTGGCCGTTCGCGGGAGCCCATCCGCGCGGACACCAGTTCTGGCCGACGAGCATCATTTCCCCGATAAATGCATCTTGGCCAGCGCTGGCGGGTGCAGTGTAGCTGATGGCGGCAGCGGCGATGGCGGCAGTAGCGGCCAGATGACGGGCGTTTCGGAACATGGTTCGGATCCTCTTGATGGATAGGCACACGGAACAGTTGAACATTACCATAAACTGGAGCGGAGTATGTGTCCGAAATCACAAAGCGAAAACTTCGGTCTTAAACATCGAATTTTGCGAAGATGAGCAAGCAGATGGGAACCGGAAAAATGACCCTTTGGGATACTGAATTCGCGCCGGGTTCGCCGCACATCGCCTACGACAGCGCGGGCAGCGGGCCGGCTGTCGTGATGTTGCACGGCATCGGCGGCAACCGCTCAAACTGGCATGACCAGTTGCCGGCTTTTGCCGCCGCCGGATATCGGGCGGTAGCATGGGACGCGCGCGGCTACGGGCTTTCAGACGATTATGACGGCCCGCTGAACTTCGAGGATTTCAGTCAAGACCTGGCCCGGCTGCTGGACCATTTGGCTGTCGAAAAGGCTCACTTGGTTGGGCTGTCGATGGGCGGGCGCATCCTGCAGGATTTCTATCCGCGCTATCCGGAGCGCGTCGCCTCGCTGGTGCTGTGCGCGACCGTGCCCGGCTTCGACAAAACACTGACGCCCGAACGGCGTGCGGAATTCGTGCGGTTGCGCAAGGAACCGCTGCTGGCGGGCAAGACGCCGCGGGAGATGGCGCCGGCGGTAGCGCAGACGCTGATCGGCCCCAAGGCGCCCCCCTCCGCCTATGAGCGACTGGTAGAGAGTATGGCCGCCCTGCACGTGGAGAGCTACATCAAGACGATCGAGGCAACAGTGATGTACGACCAGCAGGTGGATCTGCCTGCGATCGCGGTGCCCGCCTGCCTCGTTTTTGGCGGCGCCGACAAGCTGACCACGGCCGAAGTCGGCAAACGCATGCACAGGCAGATCCGGGATAGCGAATATCACCTCCTTCCGAATGCCGGCCATCTGGTCAATATCGAAGAACCGGAAGCCTTCAACCAGATCGTCCTGACATTCTTGCAAAAATGCCGGTGAGCGGTGGCTCTGCAGCGATCAGGAGAGCCAGCGCTTGCGGCGGCGGTAATGCTTCACGTGCCGGTATGATTTCCGCTCGCCGTGCTCGGAAATGCCAAGATAGAACTCCTTGATGTCCGCGTTGTTGCGCAGCTGGTCGGCCGGGCCTTCCATCACGATCGAACCGTTTTCCATGACATAGCCAAAATGGGCCACGCCGAGTGCCAGATTGGCGTTCTGCTCCACCAAGCCGATCGTCACGCCCTGTTCCTGGTTCAGGCGGCTAATCCGCCCGAAAATGTCTTCAATGATCAGGGGAGCGAGACCGAGCGACGGCTCGTCAAGCAGAATGACCTTCGGATTGCTCATCAGCGCCCTTCCGATGGCCAGCATCTGTTGCTCGCCGCCGGAAAGATAACCGGCCCGGCCATGGCGCCGCTCCGCAATGCGCGGGAAATATTCGTACACCAGTTCCATGCGGCGCCGCATTTCCGTACGTGAGGGTTCAATGTGCGCGCCTGCGATCAGGTTTTCTTCGGCGGTAAGGTTTACGAAGACCCGGCGGCCTTCGAAAACCTGGACCAGACCCTTGCGCACGATATCGTGGCCGGCCATTCGGTCGATGCGTTCGCCGTCAAGTTCGATCGTGCCGTTGGTGATCTCGCCTCGTTCGGAGCGGAGAACGCC
>CAYYSC010000254.1:0-5344 GCA_964474065.1 uncultured Rhodospirillales bacterium
CCGGTCAACGCTGCTTCCAGACGCAGGCCCCGGAGAATGTCCACATGCCCGCGGATGTCGCCGCGATAATCGAAAAAATTCTCGCTATCCTCTTCTGCATAGAAGCCCGCCGCCGCTTCCACCGTGAGATCGAGCCGATGCTGGTTGAAGTCCGACCGCAACTGCAGGCGTGGCCGAATGACGGTGATCAGATCGGAGCGTGTGTCGTTCTCGGTCCGGAAAATATTGCTGTCGTACCCGCCACTGAGGATGCCTGTCGGAAAGACACGGAAGCCCCCAGCGTCGATACCGATGGGGTCATAGTCCGGCCGCGGCCGCGCCAGCACCGTCTCCGCGGGTCCGCGGCCGGGCGGCGTCATCTCGGCGGCAGGCGTTTCGGGCGCATAGTAACGCGGCGCCTCCGCCGCGTCCGCAAGGCCGACCAGGAAGCCTCCGGCTAAAGCTAGGGCCGTGATTCCAAGCATGGCTCAACTGGCCCCGGCATCGTCGCTCGGCTCCACCCCGTGAGCGGAGCCACCACCGCCGATTCGCAGCAATTCGGGCAGCAGGCTGCCCTGGAAGCCCATTTCGGGTCCTGCCCCGCCCGGCATGACGGATTCCGGCGGCGCCTTCGCGTCGGTCAGGGACGGATTGGAAGGATACTCCGCCGCCTGAGATCCCGCGCCGAGTGAGGCAGGACCGGCGGCAGGCACCGCGATGCTGCCCAGTGAGGCCGCGAGAATGGAGGGGGAAAGCCGGGCAGCGTTCAACGCTGCCTCCATCCGCTCGGTCGCCGAGGGGTTCTCGGCGGCAATAGCGGCGACAGCGAGACTGGCGAAGTAGGTATCTGCCGACTGCTCCGCCAAGCGCGCAGCCAATACGGCCAAATTGCTGGCAAGAGCCGGGCGATAACGGGCACCGTAAGCAAGAACCGCTGCGGAGTCGGCTCGCAGGCCCCGTTCGAGTAGATCGCCGGCGGCAAGCTCGATCCAACCCTGGTCGACTGCCTGCTCCACCAGCGAGACCTGATCGCCCAACTGAATGGTCGACCCATCTGCCAGCGCAACCGTTTCCGCTGCTGCCGGCGCAGATACCGTACCAATGCTGCCGACCGCCGAGAGCAAGCCGGTGATTGCGACTACCGCTGCCTGAAGACCGCAGACCCTTTCCATGCCATCCCTTCCGTGTCAGCAGGACCGGCTGCACGTCAAAGCAGGCCGGGTCCGCGCATTGGACGCGGACCCGTTAATCATGCGGTTGGGATGGTTAATAAGACCTTAAACGACAGGCTTCGAAGCGCTAGACGCCGCTCAGGCGAATCTGACCCTCAACATAACTCACGACCCGCTCGACTGCCTGGTCGATTGTCAACTCACCCGTGTTGATCTCGAGTTGCGGACTAAGGGGAGGCTCGTACGGTGCCGAGATGCCGGTAAAGTCCGTAATTTCCCCCGCACGGGCTTTCTTATACAACCCTTTGGGGTCCCTTTCCTCGCAGACTTCCAGATCGGCCCGCACCCAGACCTCATGAAAAGAATCTCCCCCTGCTGCGCGCGCCCGTTCCCGGTCACTGGCGTACGGGGAGATGAAGGAAGCCAGGCAGATGACGCCCGCATCCGCGAAAAGGGCAGCCACTTCGCCGACCCGTCGAATATTCTCCGCCCGGTCTTCCGGCGAGAAACCCAGATTGGCGTTCAGGCCGCCACGGACGTTATCGCCGTCCAGCACATAAACATTATAGCCCTTGAGAAATAGTACGCGTTCGGCCTCTCGCGCGACCGTCGATTTGCCGGCGCCGGAAAGACCGGTCATCCAGAGAACTGCACCTTTATGGCCATTCCGGCCCCAGCGGACATCACGGTCGACTTGCGTCACGCTCGCGGTGATGTTGGTGCTGCGGACGGTCACCAAATCGCGCTGATTGGGATAGCCTTCCATGGAGACGATGCCGCCGCCAACGATCCGGAAATCGTCGACCAATACGAACCGGCCGGTTCGCGGGCTGTTCACCGCCTCATCCAGCGCCATCATGCCGCGGGAGCGGAAGGTCACCTTGGCGACCTCGCTCCGCTGAACCTCGTCGCGGCCGGTCCCGCCCAGATTTTCGGTATCGATTACTTCATCGACGGATTGAACCGAAACCATGTATTCGGCGGTAGTCAGCTTCAGTTTCAGCGTGTCGCCGACCCTGAGGGGGTTTTTGCCGAACCAGAAAATGTTCCCCCGAAAAACATTGGTCAGCACCGGGGCATCCAGGAGGTGGCTCGCGACATCGCCGCGCTCCACAAAAATCTGCTGATCGAGCGTAAAACCCGTGCCCTGTCCCGCCGTGGCCGAGACGGGCAGCTGGTCGACGTTCCATTCCTCGATCGTCTTGACCTGCGCCGTCTTGCCTGACGGAGAGAAGATCAGGGTGTCGCCAACGGAAATACGGCCGGTTTCCACTTGGCCGGCGATGATCCGCCGCTCGTCAAACCGGTAGATGTCCTGGACCGGGAGGCGCAACGGCAGATTTTCTTTTTCCGGGCGAGGCTCCAGCTGATCAAGCAATTCAATCACCGTCGGCCCCGTGTACCACAGCATTCGCGGCGACCGGCGGACAATATTCGCCGCGTCCTCACCTTGCGCCGCGATCGGCACGACGGCGCGCGGCGCAAGGCCGAGTTCGCGCAGATAGGCACGCATATTGCGCTCAATCTCTGCGAATTTCTGCTGATCGAAATCGATCAGGTCCATCTTGGTCACCAGCACGGATACCTGATGAGTGCCCATCAGCGACAGCAGGTAGGCATGCCGGCGGGATTGTTCCTGCAAGCCTTCCTTCGCGTCGATCATCAGGAAGGCGCCCTCGGCATCGGCTGCGCCGGTGACCATGTTCTTGAGAAATTCCTTGTGGCCCGGCGCATCGATGATGACGTACTGCCGCTTCTCTGTGCTGAAGAAAATGCGGCTGACGTCGATGGTGATTCCCTGGTCGCGTTCGGCCTGAAAGGCGTCGAGCAGAAATGCCCATTCCATGCGCTGTCCCCGGCGTTCGGAGACCTCGCGGATCTGCTGGACCTTGCTTTCCGGCAGGGCGCCGGTTTCGTGGAGAAGCCGTCCGACAAACGTGGACTTGCCGTGGTCAACGTGACCGACAATAACGAGTTGAAACGGGTTCTGGCCGGAAAGCGATACGGGGGAGGCTGCGGCAGACATGGGCGAGACTCGCTGAAGCTGGATGAAGTCGGGCGGATAAAACGTTCGGTCGGCTTACATGTAACCGGCGCGGCGGAGACGCTCGAACGAGTCTTCCGCCTCATGGTCCATGGCGCGGCCCGCGCGTTCGGACACCGTCGTAATCGTTAATTCCTCGATGATTTCAGCGATGGTCGAAGCCTCGCTGTCGACCGGGAAGGTGATGTCCTGGTCGCCCAGCGAGCGGTACCGCTTTCCGTTCTTGGAGAAATACAGCGGAATGGTCGGCACGTTCTCCCGTTCAATGTAGCGCCAGATATCGATTTCCGTCCACGAGAGCAGCGGGTGGATCCGCAGGTGCGTGCCCGGCGGAAAGTCCGTGTTGAACTGCCCCCAGAATTCGGGCGGCTGATCGCGGAAATCCCATTCGCTTGTTTGCCCGCGCGGCGAGAAGAACCGCTCTTTGGCGCGCACGGCCTGCTCGTCCCGGCGGATGCCGGCGAAGATTCCGGTCCACTTGTGCTTCTCCGTCAGAGCCTTGAGGCCGGCAGTCTTCCGTGCTGCCGAGCGGGCGGCCGGTTGCAGCGTCGGGTCCATTTCTTCCACCGGCGGGCAATAGCCGACGATCAGGTTGAGGCCCCATTCCTTGGCCTTCGTATCCCGGAATTCGATCATTTCCGGGAATTTCTTTTCCGTGTCGACATGCACAACCGGGAACGGAACGTGCCCGAAAAACGCCTTGCGGGCCAGCCACAGCATGACATTCGAGTCTTTGCCGAGCGACCACAGCATCGCGATATTGTCGAGCCGGTTGAACGCTTCGCGGAAAATGTAGATGCTCTGGGCTTCTAGGTGATCTAAGTCGTTCATGATATCCCGACGCTTATCTATTGACACAGGCAACCAGCGAAACCGTCGACGGGAGCCTTCAACCTGGCCATTCCATTGTTTTCGAGGCCTTGGTGGGTTGAGCGACCTCCTATCAGCCCACACTTAACCCCTATGTCGGCAGTTAAGTCCGGTCCGCTCTCTCGCCTGCCCGTATTTACCACTTTCCTTGGAGCCGCAATGTTGCGCGTGGTCGCATCCAGTGACTCAATTGTGGGTAGGGCAAAGAATGGCTGGTCTGCGGCTTGGGATAACTGTAGAACATCGCCACAAGTGCGCATCAATTGCCTGCGTGGCATCGATCGTCAACGACCATGAGAGGTTGAATGTCAAAAGAAGATCTTCTTGAGTTTCAAGGTGAAGTTGTAGAAAAACTCCCGAACGCAATGTTTCGGGTAAAGTTGGAAAATGACCACGAGATTATCGCCCGGCTAGCGGGCAAGATGCGGAAGTTCCGCATCCGCGTGATGCCCGGAGACAAGGTAGCGGTGGAAATGACGCCGTATGACCTTACCAAGGGCCGCATCACCTTCCGCCATAAATAGGGGCCGGACTGTTGAGCGGCCGCAATACGTTCCGATCCGTTTTCAAACGGCCGAAGCCCGACGGCCGCTGGTCTCTGGCCCATCCGCTGCGCGAACCGATCCGCGCCATCGGCCAGTCGATGGTCGCCTGGCCAGCCGCGGCTTTCGCAGCAATCATGCTCGCGGCACCACGCGAGGGGATCGAACAGCCCGCGCTTGTTATCCTGGTGCTGCAAGTCACGGTCCTCTATCCGATCATTGCCATCGCCGCTATTGGCCTGCACTTCGCGCTTGCCCGCATCGGTGCGCGCGGCCTCAGTCCGCTCCCTCTTTTAGTGCCGATGGCGATCGTCGCATTATGGCTGGTCACTCTCACTCTGTTTCTGGCAAAATTCTCTGCGTCAACACTCGGCTGGCTTTAGCCGGGTCGTAGCTGTGCGCAACCAGATACCGGATCCGGAGCGCGCCAAGGATTAAGCCAATGCAGCGCGCCGAGCAGATCGCTCAGGCCAAACGCCTGTTGCACTACCTGGAGGCGGGAACCACTGCCGTGGAGCAGCAGCCGTACCGGCAGCCGGTAGAAGAATACATCTGCCCCCGCCACGCGGAGAAGGAACGCCAGCAGCTGTTCCGCGAGGGACCGCTCTGCCTGGGTGCCAGCGCGCAGATTCGGGACCCGGGCGCATACTTCACCGACGACCTGACCGGAGTTCCGATCCTGGTTACGCGGCCGGGACAGGCGAATCCGGGCGTTTCTGAACGTCTGCCGCCACCGG
>CAYYSC010000255.1:0-5344 GCA_964474065.1 uncultured Rhodospirillales bacterium
TCTCGCGGCATGCGCCAAACCGACACCGTACAAGCCTGCCGACAACGGGACGGGCTATACCGAGCAAAAGCTAGAGGCCAACCGCTATCGTGTCACGTTCTCCGGCAATTCCGTCACCGACCGGGAGACAGTCGACAACTACCTGCTTTATCGGGCGGCCGAGCTGACGCTGGAGACGGGGCATGACTATTTCGAGATGGTGTCGAAAGAAACCGATACGGCGACCACCTATCACACGACGGGCCCCGATGTGGGTATCTACGGGGGACGTGGAATTTTCGGCTGGGGGTGGGGCTTCGGAACCACGTTCGGGACGGCCACGCCGATCCGCAGCTACAGCGTTTCCGGGGTCATCTTGCTCCAAGAAGGGAAGGAACCGGAAGCCAAGGCGAATGTTTACGACGCCCGGGGGGTTGTGGAGGCACTGGGAGAGACAATCCAGCGCCCCAAACCGGATAGCGGTCTCTGAGCGTGACCGGCTAGACCCGCTGGTACCGGCCTACCAGAACCCGGGCGCATGCATCCACAATTGCCTCTGCGTCCAGGCGATGTTCGCGGTAAAGCGATGGAATGTCGCCGGATTGGCCGAATTTCTCCACGCCGAGTGCCTTCAACGGCTGTTGGCACACGCTGCCGAGCCAAGAGAGCGTCGCCGGGTGGCCGTCGCATACCGTCACCAGCGCTGCGTCCTCTGCAAGATCGGCGAGAAGACGGCCAACCCACGCATCCGAGCCTTGCGCCAGCCAGTCATGGTGCAGGCGGTCCGGGGAGGTCACGACCAGCAAGCCGGCGCCCGGCGCATCGTCTGCCATCTCTTCAAGGGCTTCGAGCGCTTCGGGCAGGACGGCACCCATCGCAACCACCGCCAGATCCGTTTCAGTGTCCGGTTCTTTCAGCCAATAGGCGCCCTTCACCACGGCGTCGGCATCCAGGCCTCGCTTCGGCTGCGCCAGCGAGCGGGTCGAGAGGCGAAGGTACACGCTGCCGCCCGTTTCGGCCTGCATGTGCTCGAAGCTCCAGCGCATGATGGCGCCCAACTCGTCCACGTAGGCGGGTTCGAAATAGGTGAGCCCCGGCAGGCCCATCCCGATCAACGGCGTCGCGATCGACTGATGCGCGCCGCCCTCCGGCGCGAGTGTGATGCCACTGGGTGTCCCCACCAGCATAAAGCGCGCGTCCATGTAGAGCGCATAGTTGAGGGCATCCAGGCCCCGCATCACGAATGGGTCGTAAAGCGTGCCGATCGGCAGCAGCCGCTCGCCGAAAATCGGGCCTGACAGTCCCAGTGCGCCGAGCATCAGGAAGAGATTGTGCTCGGCAATCCCCAGCTCGAAATGCTGGCCCGCCGGGTCCATGGACCAGCGTTGGGCGCTCATTACCTGCTCTTCGCGGAACACGTCGGCGCGTGGCTCCCGGGCGAAGATGCCGCGCGCGTTCACCCAACCGCCGAGATTGGTGGAAACGGTCACGTCCGGCGAGGTAGTGACGATCCGCTCCGCCAACGCGCCGTCGGATCGGGCGATATCCGTCAGAATGCGGCCGAAGCCTTCCTGGGTGGACATGCGTTCGGCGCTGGGCGCGGCGAGTGCCTCCGGCACCGGAATCTTTGGTGTTTCGTGCCGCCGCGGCGCCCCGCGGTCGCGCAGGAAGGGCGCATCGGCCATGAACGTCTTCAAGGCGGCAGCGTCGGTTTCCATGCCGGCGAAGGCGTCCCACTCCCGGCCTTCTTCGACTTCCATCTGCCGCTGGAATTCGGCCAGCTGGCCCGCATTCATGATGCCGGCGTGGTTGTCCTTGTGGCCGGCGAAGGGCAGGTTTTTGCCTTTGATGGTGTAGGCGATAAAGCAGGTCGGGCGGTCGCTCTCGACGCTGTGCAGCGCCTCGGTGAGGGCGTCCATGTCTTGGCCGGCTAGGTTTGTCATCAGGTCATGGAGGGCCGCGTCGTCGTATTTGGCCAGCAGTTCGGGGATGCCTGGCACCCCGCCGATGTCTTCCAGCACCTGCTCCCGCCAAGCCGCGCCGCCTTTGAAGACCAGGGCGGAGTAGAGCGAGTTCGGGCAGTCGTCGATCCATTCGCGCAGCGCGTGGCCGCCCTTCTCGGCGAAGGCGGCTTCGAGTTTCCGCCCGTATTTGAGCGTGACCACATTCCAACCCATGGAGGCGAACAGTCCGTCGATCCGCCCGAATAGCCGGTCGGAGACGACTGCATCCAGCGACTGCCTGTTGTAGTCGATCAGCCACCAGACATTGCGGACGTCATGCTTCCAGCCCTCCAGCAGGGCCTCGAAAATATTGCCTTCGTCCAGTTCCGCGTCGCCAACAATGGCGACCATGCGACCGGGCGGCGCCTCACGCGGCCACTTGAGGTGCACATATTCCTGCACCAGTGCAGCGAAGAGGGTGAAAGCCGCGCCGAGGCCGACCGAGCCCGTGGAAAAGTCTACATCGTCCTGATCCTTGGTGCGGGACGGATAGGATTGCGCCCCGCCGAACGCGCGAAAGCCTTCCAGTTGGTCTTGGCTCTGGCGTCCCATCAGGTACTGGATGGCGTGGTAGGCAGGAGAGGCGTGCGGTTTCACCGCGACCCGGTCCTCCGGCTTGAGCACGCTGAAATAGAGCGCGGTCAGCATTGTGGAGACGCTGGCCGACGAGGCTTGATGGCCGCCGACCTTCAGTCCGTCGCGCGAGGGCCGGATCTGGTTGGCATGATGGATCATCCACGAAGACAGCCATAAGACCTTCCGCTCCAGCTGTTCCAGAAGCGCCACGTCGCCCGCGTTTGCACCGATCCGATCGCCTATTCCTGCGTCCGGCATGCCGACCTCTTGATGTCCGGTAGTTCAAACGACGCTATCACAAGCGCGCGGCCCTTGTCCCGCGGCGAAGAGCGGTTGCCGCGACACCGCGCCCTCGTCCGCTCTTTCTCACGAATCGTACCAATGGACATCACTACGAAAGCAAAAGGTGCTGTGATGAGATCTCGGTTTGCCATTCGCGCTGTTGCGGCGGCGGTGGCCGCATTCTCGGTGTTGTCCGCTCCGGCCTTGGCCGAGACAAAGGTCGAGATGCTGAACAAAGATCCGGAGTCCGGCGAACGGAACGTGTACCATCCGGCCGTTATCAGCGTGCCTGCCGGCGAGACCGTGACCTGGGTTGCTACCGACAAGGGGCACAACGTGGAATTCATCCGCGGCGCGGTTCCGGACGGCGTCGAGATATTCCGGTCGCGGATCAACCAGGACGCCTCTTTTACCTTCGATCAGCCAGGCGTCTACGTCTATAAGTGCACCCCGCACTATGGCCTGGGCATGGTTGGCATCGTCGTCGTCGGCGGTGATACCGGCAATCTTGATGAGGTGAGTGGCAAGAGCTACCCCGGCAAGTCCAACAAGAGACTGAAGGAGATGTTTGCGCAGCTGGAGCAATAGCGCCGGCGCCGCAATTTCCTGACCCCTGTGCATTTTCCTTTGCCGCCGGCAGCTCCCGCTGCCGGCGGTTTTCCGTCAACCGGGCAACGTCAGGCGCCGCCCCGCCCAATCGCCTGGAAGAAGGACGCCCCCAAGGGCGACAGCGGCGGCGATGGAACCAAGGAACGACCGGCGCGACGCTCGCATTCGGCTACCAGTGCCCCGCCGAAGCCCTGCCGCCGGAATTGCGGATTGACGAAAATGTAGTCGAGATGGCCGCTTGCGCTGTTGAAATTGGCATAAGCGATCGTGGTGTTGTCATTGACGATCAGCGCTGTCGCGTCGTCGCCCGCGAACCGGGTTTGCATTGCCATATTCCTGTTTTGCCGGTGATGGCAGAGCTACGGCGATTGCGGCCCTAATAGATCAGCGCTGCGGCTTTGCGGCTGAATAGCGGGTTTGTCATGTTCCGCACCATGAAGTCGGCCACGTCGGCACGGGAAATGAAGCCGGGGCGCCAGTCGTTAGGATCGACCAAGACCCGGTAACGGCCGGTATGCGAGCCGTCGGTCAGGATGCCAGGCCGGACGAGCGTCCAGTCGAGCCCGCTGTTCTCGATCAGCCGCTCCTGATAGCCTTTGTCGTCATAGGCGCGGCCCAACACCAGATCGAAAGCCGGGCGAGCCGGCACCGGGAGCGCTGCCCGGCTCTCGCCGGTGCCGAGCCCGGTAACGGCCAGCAGGCGCCCCACGCCGACATGCTCCATTTCCGCGATCAGAATCCGCGTGGCAGCAGAGAACAGTGTCACCGGAAAGAGCATGGTTTTCGGGGTCAGCCGGACGCCCAGGGCCTGGATGACAGCGTCCACGCCATCTAGCGCCTGCCGCACTTCCTGAGGCTTCAGGGCATTACCCGGCATGAGCGTCAGTTTCGGATCGGAGAGAGCCAAGCGGCCGGCACTTCGCGAGAACGCAACCGTCTCATGCCCGTGGCACAGCGCTTGCCGCGTCGCCTCGTACCCGATACCGCTGCTTGCACCAATAATCAGGACTTTCGCCATCCGGGGCTCCCGCCTGCCGCTATTTGGCCTGGATGTGGCGCCGCGTTCGCCGATCCTCAAGGCGGATTTAAGTGCTTGCCCCCTGCTCTAGGTCACGCTGCCTTCCATCACCTTTGCCATCCGGCGGGCAAAAGCGGCGGGGTCCGGCAGCGCTTCCCCCTCGATGATGCGCGCCTGATCCAGCATTAGCCAAGCATAATCCTTGGCGCGTTCGGTCGCGTCCGGGCCTTCTAGCTTCTCCGCGAGGCGCTTCACGAGGGAATGGCGGGGGTTAAGCTCCAAAATGCGCGGGGCGCGGTTCACCTTTTGCCCGTGCTGGCGCATCATTCGCTCCAGATAGAGGTCCATATCGTTCTCATCTGCGACCAGGCAGCAGGGGCTTTCCGTCAGCCGGTCGGACATGCGGACGTCCTTCACCGCATCGCCCAGCGCCACCTTGAATGCCGCAATCACGTTGCCGACCGCGCCCTCCGGTTCCGTTTCCGGCTCCGTGGAGGTGCCTGGAGCCTTGATCGAGGCAAGGTCGGAGCCCGCGCGCGTGGCGGATTTGAAGGGTTTGCCTTCGTACTCGCCGACGGTCGCGCTCCAGAACTCATCGACCGGATCGGTCAGCAGCAGCACTTCCACGCCTTTGGCTGCAAAGCCCTCGAGCTGCGGTGAGCGCTTCAGCATTTCCAGATCGTCGCCGGAGATGGTGTAGATCGCGGTCTGATTCTCTGCCATCCGGTCGAGATAGTCGTCGAGGCTGACCCAGCCATCGCTTTTCGTAGAGCGGAACCGCGCGATTTTCAGCAGTGCATCGCGGTTGGCATGGTCCTCGTACAGTCCCTCCTTCACGACCGCGCCGAAATTCTCCCAAAACTGGGCATATTCTTCG
>CAYYSC010000256.1:0-5342 GCA_964474065.1 uncultured Rhodospirillales bacterium
TCGACGGCCATATCTACGCGCTCCGGAGCCTGATCGAGCGTTGCTTCAACCAACTGCATAACCCGGCAGGCTCGGCGTTGTGACAAGCCGTGCTCGGTTGGAGAATGCCCATGGCATTGCGCTTCGCCATGGGCGTCATCAGTTTTTTTGCCAGCAGATCTTTCATCGCGGCGAGATCCAAAGTTTGGTCTGCCACGATGCGCTTCAGCCGGGCGTTTTCCTCTTCCAATGCCTTCAGCCGCCGGGCATCGGACACCTCCGTGCCGCCGTGCTTCTTTCGCCAGGCATAGAAAGTCGCATGGCTGATACCGTGGCGGCGGCAAATGTCGCCCGTCTTCGGGCCAGCTTTCTGTTCCTTTAGGACAGCGATGATTTGCTCTTCAGAGAACCTGCTTCGCTTCGCGAGCGTTCCTCCTTGATCCATCTAAAGGTGGACAACTCCAGCTCGCAATGGCCCAAAATCAGCAGGGAAGGTCAGGGATAGGTCTGGTATCGAACCTTCTCTGATTTTTGTATTCGAGTCCTGACTGGAACCACGCCAATGGGCAGATCGAGTCTGATCAATGGCCGTTGGTATCAGTCGGCTGTGTCTGCCCCTCGCCCGGCCCGCTAAAAATAGTAGAACAGCAAATAAAGCATCAGCAGTAGCACGACCCACAGCACGGTCGTGCCGGTCGACCATGAGCGCGCGAGGATGCTGTCCGGCCCATGAAAATGGAACACGCGGTTGAGGAACTGCTCCATGTGGCGAAGCGCCCGTGCGCTGACCATCGTCTGCATTGATCTCGCCGCTGAGATCAGCAGGCGAACCAGCGCCGGCAGAGGGCGACGATAAATCCAGTCGGTATCGATGCTGATCTTGGACTCGCCGCCGACATGCTTCAGCAGCACGAAAAAGCCGACCCCGGTGAACAGCAGGAGCTGCAGTTCCCAAAGAACATGACCCGCAGTGTAGGCTTGATAATGCACCTCCGTGGGCATCAGCGCGTAGAGCCAGTCGGGATAGACACCGATAAAGACGCACAGGAACGCCGCCAGGCCCATTGCTACGAGCATGTTGAGCGGTGCCTCGCGCGGACGCAGGCCGGAATCCTTCCCCATGAAGGTAAAATAAGGCAGCTTCAGACCCGTATGCAGGAAGGTTCCGGCCGACGCGAGCGACAGCATGAGCCAGATCCCCGCACGGCCATCCACGGCAGCGGCCTCCACGACCATCGTCTTGCTGACGAAACCGCTGAACAGCGGGAAGGCCGAGATCGAGAACGCGCCGACCATGTAGAGCAGGAAGGTGATCGGCATCCAGCGGTAGAGCCCGCCCAACTCCGTGAGCTTGCTGCGGCCGGTCATGTGGATCACGGCGCCAGCGCCCATGAAGAGCAGACCCTTGTACAGTATGTGCGTGAAGGCGTGCGACGCCGAACCGTTGAGCGCGATGGCTGTTCCCATCCCGACGCCAGCCACCATGTATCCCACCTGACTGATGATGTGGTAGGCCAGCAGCCGCCGGATGTCGTTGGCGAGGACGGCGTAGACGACCCCGTAGATCGCCATCACGGCACCGAACCAGACCAGCATTTCGGTGCCGGGATAGCCGCGGATCAGGGTGTAGACGGCCGTCTTCGTGGTCAGGGCGCTCAGAAAGATCGCGCCGGTGACCGTCGCCTCGGGATAGGCATCGGTCAGCCACGCATGCAGCGGAGGCACCGCTGCATTGATCATGAAGCCGATCAGGATGAGGTAGAAGGCCGGGCCGACGTTCTGGATCGCGCCGAACTGTATGGAGTTGGTTTCGTTGTAGTAAAGCACGATGCCGGCCAGCAGGACGACACCGCCTGCCGCGTGGACCAAAACATAGCGCCAGCCGGCTCCCCACGACGCCGGATCGCGACGGCACCAGATCAGCAGGACCGACGAGAAGGCCATCGCCTCCCAGAAAACGTAAAGCGTGATCAGATCGCCGGCAAAGACGACCCCCAGGGCGGAGCCGGCGTAGATGAACGCCGCGACATGCTGCAGTGCCTCTTCGAGGTGCAGCGCATAGATCGTGCCGATCACCAGCATGACGCCGAAGACGTAGGCGAACACCAAGCTGAGGGCGTCCACGCGGCCCACCGTAAGGTCCATGCCCAGAACCTGGAACGTGCCGAAGGTGCCGTGCGGCACGGACAGCGTCACGGCGAGCGCCGCGGCGGGAAGCAGCAGGAGGTAGGCCTGCCGCCACCGCCCGGCGAACGCGGGGATGAGCAGCGCGCCCAGGATGAGGACAAAGGAAGGGTGCACCCAGTCAAACATCGCTCAATCAATCGTCGTAATAGTTTTCGGACCGGTAGAGCAGGGCATACCCCAGCGCTTTCGACACCACGATGATCAGGACGGAGCTGACGAAGCCGTACACTGCGCCGAAGCCGCCGATCCCGTCCCACGGGAAGCGTCCGTAGCCGGTCGGGATCAACACGTCGAGCAGGACGATTAACGCCAGCACGACATAGGTCACCCGGCGCAGCGTGCGACGGTTCTCGACCATGATTTCTAGAAATCTGCCAACAGTCATCGCATCCGCGCTTCGAATTCGAGGATTCCGTAAAGCAGGTCGAACAGTGGCTGCACGTAGAAGAACAGCGCCACGCTGCCCGCCGCCGTCAGGCAGAGCGGCACGACGCAGAACAGCGGTGCCTCCCGAATGCCCCCGCGACCGTCGCCATGGTCGTCGTGATGCGCTTCGTCGTGGTGGCCGTCGCGCGCCTCGTCCGGCTTCGCCGGCAGCAGGAAGGCCCTCACCACCGGCGGCAGCAGGTAGGCGACGTTGAGGAGCGTGCTGATCAGGAACACGGCCACAATCAGCCCCTCGCCGGCATCGAACGCCCCTGTGACCAAGTGCCATTTGCTCCAGAACCCGCCGAGCGGCGGCACGCCGATCACGCACAGCGCCCCGAGCAGAAACGCTAGCATCGTGAAGGGCATTCGGCGACCGAGCCCGTCGAGCTGGCTGACTTTCGTTTTGTGCGAGGCGACCATGATGGCACCGGCGCAAAAAAACAGGGTGATCTTGCCGAATGCGTGCATGGCGATATGCATGGCTGCCCCCATGATCGCCCAGGGAGTGGCCAGGGCAGCGCCCAGCACGATGTAGGAGAGCTGGCTCACCGTAGAATAGGCGAGCCGTGCCTTCAGATTGTCCTTGGTCAGCGCCACGCACGACGCCGCGATGACGGTGAAGCCGGCGACGTAGAGGAGCCATTCGCTGACGCCGGTCGCCTGCAGATTGGCGGAGCCGAATATATAGACGATTGTCTTGAGAACCGTGAACACGCCGGCCTTCACGACGGCAACCGCGTGCAGGAGTGCGCTCACTGGTGTCGGCGCCACCATAGCCGCCGGCAGCCATCGGTGTATCGGCATCAGCGCGGCCTTGCCGATGCCGTACATGTAGAGAAAGAGCAGGATGCCCAGTTCCGGGCCCTCCACCCTGCCGGCGAGGATGCCGCCCGGCCTGAAGTCGAGCGTGCCGGCGGCGACCCACGTCCACAGGATGGCGATCAACAGGAAGCAGATCGAGGTGGTGAGCAAGATTCCGAGATAGGTGCGCCCGGCTCGCCGCGCCTCCTGATCCTGATGGTGCACGACCAGCGGATAGGTCGAAAGCGTCAGCACCTCGTAGGCGAAGAACAGGGTGAACATGTTCGCCGAGAACGCCACGGCGATCGCCGCCGAGATCGCGATCGCGAAGCAGGCGAAGAAGCGCGTCTGGTTGCCCTCGTGATGCCCTCGCATGTAGCCGATGGCATAAAACGATGTGACTATCCACAGGAACGAGGCGATCAGCGCGAACAGCATGCCCAGCGGCTCGACCTCGAACGCAATCGGCAGACCGGGCACGATCTGCAGGACCTCAAGGCGCGGCAGGCCGCCGGCCGAGACTTCGGGATAGATTCCCGCCACGGCGGCGAAAGTGACCACCGACGCCATCACCATTATCGTATCGCGCAAATTCGGCCGCTCATCACCCGCGACGAGGATCAGGAAGGTACCCACGAGCGGAGCGAGGACCGCCGGCAGGATCAGGTCGGCGGCATTC
Organism: uncultured Rhodospirillales bacterium; assembly: GCA_964474065.1. Classification (GTDB taxonomy): domain Bacteria; phylum Pseudomonadota; class Alphaproteobacteria; order Bin95; family Bin95; genus JACKII01. The sequence continues at coordinate 4,076 of CAYYSC010000256.1, forward strand.
ACAGCGCAGATCCTCCGAACAGGCTCTGCGCCGCGGCGAAGGCTCCACCGACGCTCACGGAGGTTTCGATCCCGAACCAGATGTTCGCCAAAGCCAGCGCCCATGTCGGGAGCAGCAGACTGAGCGGCGCCTCCTCGACATGTGCCGCCGCCGCCGACGGGTCGCGGAAATAGGCGATCTCGACCACGCGCCAGATATAGATGACCGCCAGCATGGAACTCAGGACCAGCAGGGCCGCAAGCGGCCACCAGCCGCGATCCAGCACGGCTTGGATTAGATACCACTTGCCGACGAAACCGGCGGTCAGCGGTATGCCGATCAGGCTGAGGCCGCCTGTGCAGAACGCGGCCATGGTCCAGGGCATCCGACGGCCGGCGCCGGCGAACGCCTCCAGATTGGAACTGCCGACCCGGTAGACGAGGCAGCCCACCGCGCAGAACAGCGCACTTTTCATGAGGGCGTGGTTGAACAGGTGCAGCAATCCGGCGGCGGCGCCGGCGACCGTGTGCAGGCTGACGCCTAAAACCATGTAGCCAATCTGCGCGACGCTGGAGAAGGCCAGCATCCTCTTGATGTCGTTCTGGAAGATGGCGACCAGCGACGTCGCGAAGATGCCGATCATCGCCAGGAGCGCCAAAGGAAGCCCGAGCGACAGGGTTTCAAAGGAGAACTCGGTACCGAAGATCGTGAAGACGAAGCGGATCAGGACGTAGAGCCCCACCTTGGTCGCCGTGGCGGCCAGGAATGCGCTGACCATCGACGGCGCGAAGGCGTAGGCGTTCGGCAACCAGAGATGCAGGGGAAAGAATGCGAGCTTGAGCGACGCCCCGACAACCAGGAACGCGAACGCCGAGACGATTGCGGTGTTGGCCCCGTAGGCGCGGACACGCTCGGCGAGGTCCGCCATGTTCAGGGTGCCCGTCATCGCGTAGAGGAAGCCGACGCCGATGACAATGAAGGTGGCCCCGATCGTGCCGAGTATCAGGTATTGGAACGACGCGGTCAGCGCCCGCCGGTCGCGCCCCGACGCGATCAGCACATAGGTGCCGAGGGACGAAATCTCGAGAAACACGAAGAGGTTGAACGCGTCACCCGTGATGGTCACGCCGAGCAGGCCGCAGAAGGCGAGCAGATAGGCGGCGTAGAACAGATACTCCCGGTTGCGCCCGAACTCGGCGATTATGCTATCGCGCGCGAACAGGATCACCGCCGAGCTGACGCCACAGACGACCAGCAGCACATACGCGTTGAGGGCGTCGATCCGGTA
>CAYYSC010000257.1:0-5337 GCA_964474065.1 uncultured Rhodospirillales bacterium
TCGGCCGCTTTTTCGCGAAGGAGCCAGAGCCGCGGCCCGGGATGCGCAGTGGCCACATTCCCGGCAGTCTCAACGTCCCCTTCCCCTCCCTGCTCGACGAACACGGCGCGTTCAAGAGTGCGGAGGAACTTCGCCGCACCTTCCAGGCGGCAGGCATCGATTTGCAGAAGCCGGTGATCACCACCTGCGGTTCGGGTGTGACTGCCTGTACCTTGGCGCTAGGGCTTTACCTGATCGGCAAGACCGACGTCGCCGTGTACGATGGCTCCTGGAGCGAATGGGGCAGCCGTCAAGACACGCCGGTGGAGACCAGCTAAGTTGAGCAAGAACCTGAAAGACAAGCATCCCGAAACCGTCCTGACCCATGCGGGCCGCGATCCCCAGGCATGGTTTGGGGCGGTGAACACGCCCGTTTTCCGCGCCTCCACTATCCTCTCTCCGACCCTCGCCGACCGGCAGCGACCGAAGGGCCTGCGCGAGCCGCGCTATGGCCGGCGAGGCACACCGACCGTGTTTGCCCTGGAGGATGTCCTGGCAGAGATTGAAGGTGCGGACGGCGCCGTAATTTGTCCCTCCGGACTCAGCGCGGTTACCACGGCGATCATGGCTTTCGTCCGGCAGGGCGATCACGTCCTCATGGTCGATTGCGTCTACGGCCCCGCCCGGAACTTCGCGGACAAGATTCTGCCGCGCTACGGCATCTCGACCACTTACTTCGCGCCGGACATCGCCGGCGGCATTGCCGACCTGATCCAGGACAATACCAAGGTCGTCTATCTGGAGGCGCCCGGTTCCCAGACCTTCGAGATGCAGGACGTCCCGGCGATCGCGGAGGCGGCCCACGCCCGCGGCTGCACTGTGATCATCGACAACACTTGGGCGACCGGCCTCTATTTCAAGCCGTTCGAGCACGGCTGCGACGTCTCGGTTCATGCGGCCACCAAGTACATCGTCGGGCATTCGGACGCGATGATGGGCGCGGTGACCACGACGAAGGCCGCTTTCGGTTCCGTGCGGGAGATATGGGACCTGCTTGGGCACGCGGTTGGCCCGGATGACGTCTATCTTGCGACACGCGGCGTGCGCACCATGAAGGTGCGGCTGGAGCAGCACCAGAAGAACGCGATGGAGGTAGCGACATGGCTTCAGGGTCGCCCCGAGGTGGTACACGTGCTCTACCCGGCGCTGGAGACGGACCCGGGATACGGCCTCTGGAAGCGCGACTTCACCGGCGCCTCCGGCCTGTTTGGGATGATCCTGCAGCCGGCGAGCCAGGCACAGCTTGCGGCCTTCTTTGACGGGCTGGAACTGTTCGGCATGGGCTCAAGCTGGGGCGGCTATGGAAGCTTGCTGATCCCCGCGGACCCCAGCAACTACCGCACAGCGACGGAATGGAGCCCGCCCGGGCCGTTGCTGCGACTCCATATCGGGCTCGAAAACCCCGTCGATCTGATCGCTGACATCGAGGCCGGGTTCGAAAGGATGAAGGCGGCCGGCTAGCCTTTTCGGCTCCGAAACAGGCTGTTCCTGCTTGTCGGCTCCGCCGTCGCGACCTTCGAGCAGGAGCGGCATGCGCTGTCACGCGGGGGGATCCCGAAATTCACGTGCTGTCCAAAGAATTCGCACACGACCTGCGGCCAGTTGGCATGGTTGACGCTCCAGATTTGGGGTTTGAGCGGATATTGAGTCCACGGGGTTTCTGCAGCCTTGTCGTGGAGACGTTAAGCGGAGAGGATGGAGCATTGTATGCGGGCGCAGTGCCTGCACCGAGCCCAAAGACCGTTACCGCCCGTGCCAACGTCTATGCCGTTCCATCCTTCTGCATTTGTTCACCCGAGCACCGAGCATTACTGCGCTGGCGCCGCTTCTGGCATAGACATGACGCGTAAGGGTTCTGCGATGCAAAGCGAATGACCGGTCATGACACTGTCGGCGCATTGTTCGAGCGCTACGGCCAGAAATACCGTTGGTATGTCGCTGTCGTCGGTCTGAGCGGCGCCGCCGCGATGATGATGAGCGCGACGCTGGTCAACGTCGCGGTGCCGCATGTCATGGGCGCCTTCGGCATCGGCCAGGACCAAGCCCAGTGGATGGCTACCGCTTTCCTCGCCACCATGACTGCTAGCCAGTTGCTGAACGCCTGGATGATCGCGGCACTCGGCCAGCGGATGACGTTCACAATGACCCTTACGGTCTTCGCCGCCGGTTCCCTGATATCGGCAACCGCTCCAACCATGGAATTCCTGATCGTCGGGCGGGTCATGCAGGGTTTTGCCGCCGGCATCGTCCAGCCTTTGGTAATGGTCACGATCTTCGAGGTTTTTCCGCCAGACAAGCGCGGCCTTGCCATGGGGATATTCGGTACCGGCGTGGTGCTTGCCCCTGGCCTTGGGCCGACAGTGGCGGGTATCGCCATCGACACGTTCAGTTGGCGGGCCATGTTCCTGCTGCCGATCCCCTTCGTGGCTCTGGCCATGCTGGGTGGCCTGTTCATCATGCCCAACCCGCCCAAGGCCGACCGCCTGCCCCGTTTCGATTGGACGGGCTATGCCCTCCTCTGCTTCGCGCTCTTCTGCCTGATGACCGGGCTGGCCCATGGCCCCCGCTACGGCTGGAACTCGGACCATGTGCTGACAATGCTGGCCGGTGGCCTCGCGTCCGGCACCGCCTTCGTTTGGTGGCAGATCCGACTGGAAGGGCCCCTTCTAGCCGTTCAGCTCTTCCGCAACCCGGTATTTTCCGCCGCTGTATTTGTAGCATTCGTGTTTGGCGCCGGAAATTTCGGATCGACCTACATCATCCCCGTGTTCGTGCAAGAGGTCCAGGGTTACACCGCCACCCGCGCCGGGGTGGTGATGGCCCCTGCGGCCCTCGTGCTCGCCGCCATGCTACCGTTCACCGGGCGCTTGGCCGATATGATCCCGGGCTATTCGATGGTGCTGATTGGGTTGGCCGCGTTTGCGCTCGGCACGGCGTTGATGGTGACCAGCGATGTCAATACGCCGTTCTGGACCTTTGCCTTTTTCGCCGTCATCAGCCGAGCGGGGCTTGGCTTTATCCTGCCATCGCTATCTTCCAGCGCGCTGCGGGCCCTGACTCCGGCGGAGTTGCCTAAAGGATCAGGAAACATGAACTTCATCCGCCAGCTAGGGGGCGCCAGCGGCACCAACCTGATCGTGGTCTGGCTGCTGATGCAGACTTCCGTTCATGGTGACGCACTGACGGCAACCCAAACCGCCGACAACAGGGCCACCATGTCCTTGCTGGCGGGCGTCCGCGACCTGCTGAGCGCCAGTGGAGTCAGTGAAGCGGCGCAGGACGGCGTCGCACTCTCTTTCCTCAGCGACATGATAGTGGCACAGGCAGAAAGCTTCGCCTTCCAGGACTGTTTCCTGGCGCTAGCCGCAGTGTTCGCCTTCGCCATGCTGCCCGCTTGGTTGCTGGGTCAGGCCCAGCGGCGGGCCTGAGACAAGAGTGCCGCGATCAATCCTTGACTTTCGGGGAACGTCACGGCCATAAGGACTGCACTGCACCACCGAGACCAGAGGGTGGTGCATCCTTGGTGCAGGGGGCCGTAGCTCAGCTGGGAGAGCGTCGCGTTCGCAATGCGAAGGTCAGGGGTTCGATCCCCCTCGGCTCCACCAATGCTATCCCCTAGGGCCCTGAAAAACCTAGGGGATCTTGTTTTTCCCTAAGCTTGTTCTACCATTTTCCTACAATCGGAATTTCGTTTCTCGCCGCGCGGACCCACGAACATCATTGCGAGCATTCCTGTACAGCGAGATAGTGCTCAGATGCTGTTTGCAACTGAATCTTGAAAATGAGACGGATTGAGTGAGCGAAGGTGCACAAACCGCCTAAGGAGAGCAGGAGGCGGATAGTTTTATAAAGCGATCTACGCCACGCTGTGATGCAAGAATCTGGTAGATGAATAGAACACGTTCCTTGCCAGATCTCTCCCGACGGTGACTTCTGTTCGATGGATGCCTTCTCCGGGTCGTTCTTCTGATTTGGACAAGACAACCCAGGCGCATTCTGACGCTGCATCGGAGAGGAGCATCCACCCGATCTTCTCAGGATTGGGCATACGCCGATCCGAAATCCAAGGTCCGAGGCTCGCCCCGCCGATGTGCCGGTCTGGCTCGACTGATACGGTTTCCATAAGCCACAATCAGCTTTCGCTGCGGCTACCGCCCGCTCTCGCGACGAACCGTCCTACGAAGAGCCACACCTAGCGATTGCCCCCGTCGGGAGCGAAAAGCCGCCAATCCGCAGCGCTCAAATGCTGCAGGCGATCCATCTCGAAGGTCGCCAGCCGGTCGCGCGCGCCGCCTGACCCCGCGACGTAGCCCAGCATCTGGCCCATTCCGTCGAAGGCAAGCCCGATCAGCATGGCAGGGCCGTGCCGTGCTTCGGTAACCTCAGGCCTTTTGCCGAATAACTCGCGCCGCATCCGCAGATAGCGCGTTGCCGGGATCAACGGCGACAGGACCATGTAGGCAATACGCTTGGGCCAGCCCCAGCGTTCGTCCCGGGCCCGGTTGGCGGCGTAAAGCCGCCCGGCGTCGAACCGAAGTTGAAAAGTTGCGCCCAAACGCGACGGGTTAATGTGGCGAACGAGCGCGCGCGGCGCGAACGCAAAGGTACCGCCAGCCTCAAGCAGGCGGCGCATCACTGTACCCTCCCGATCGAAACCACGCCAAAGATCGTCAGGCCCAAGCGCTGCCAGAGCCGCGCGACGCCAAGTGCCGTTGTGATGCGCCACCCAGTCGATAGGGCCCTCTGGCGTCGCCTCACTCCATTGGCCATAGGCCAGCAGCATGTTCGACCAGCTCAGCGTGCCATGCGGGTTCGCATTGACGATGGCCGACCCTATCGCCACGGCATCGCTGCGCGAGTAGGCGTCGACAATATGTTCGGCCCATTCCGCGTCAGGAAAAGCGTGGTCCTCAATTGAAGCCACAATCGGCGCCTTTGCGCGAGGCAGCGCTCGGCCAGCGGCGAAGTCCACGTTCCTGATAGGGGCCTCCTCGATCACCTCGATTTGGTGGAAAGATTCGAGCAGCGGCGCCAACTCCTCCGGCGGCTTCTGCTCCGGCACGGTGATGATCAACTCGATCCGTTCGGCGATGGTCTGCGCTGCCAATGCCCGCAGGGTGCGGCCGAGCGGTCGCCAACCACCGGCACAAACCAGGGCTACAGATAGGTCGGGCACGCATGGATCTCCACTCACGGCATTGGTCATGCGAACACCTTGGCGTCGCCGGCAGGGGCAGTGACAGCAAGGGCGCGGAGCACCAACTCAACGGCGCGCCTTCCGTCCTCGAACCCGGGCTC
>CAYYSC010000258.1:0-5331 GCA_964474065.1 uncultured Rhodospirillales bacterium
GCATTCCTTTTGCCGATCACGGCGCACTGCTCGATCCGCCCACGGTCGACGTTACGGCACGCTGCGTCAGCTGCTTGGCGCAGGTTGACGCCAACACTTATGCCGAACCAATTGCGCGGGCAGTAGCCTATTTGAAACGCCATCAGGAGCCGGACGGTTCATGGTTTGGGCGCTGGGGAGCCAATTATGTTTATGGAACCTGGTCCGCCCTTTGCGCCCTGAACGCCGCAGGCGAAGACATGAGCCAGCCCTACATTCGGCGCTCGGTCGAGTGGCTGAAACAGCGTCAATGCAAAGATGGCGGCTGGGGCGAAGATCTTGCCACCTACTGGGATCATCGGCGGACGGAATGCAAATCCTCCACCCCTTCCCAAACCGCTTGGGCAATGCTGGCCCTAATGGCTGCAGGAGAAGTCCATAGTCGAGAAGTTGCACAGGGCGCCCGGTACCTCGAACATACCGGTTGCGAGGGGCCGCGCTGGCGTGAAGAATATTGGACCGGTGTCGGTTTCCCCCGCGTCTTCTATCTCAAGTACCACGGGTATGCGGCCTACTTCCCTCTTTGGGCTCTAGCTCGATATCAACGGCTAAGGAGTGCGAACGACCGGCGTGTGGCTTGGGGGCTTTGATGGCGCGCAACGGTGTCCGGTCTTTTGTCCGCTAGCTATCGCCGCAAGCTCGGGATCATCTGTGGCCTGCAGAGCGAGGCGGCTTGCCTCAGTCGGTTCGAAGGGGAGGTGCGTGTAAAGATCCGCGTTGCCGGGGCATCGGAGGGGAGAGCTGCCCAATCCGCGGAAGAATTGCTCCGGGATGGAGCCTCCCTTTTGATTAGCTTTGGCTTGTCTGGCGGGCTGGCTCCGACGGCGGTGGCAGGCGACTTGGTCTTGGCAGCGGAGGTTGTGGATGAAGGCGGGAAACGTTGGCGGGTTGACAGGTCAGGGTTCGATGTCGCCTCCGCCGCCTTGTTGAGCCGCGGCCTCCGTCCGCGATGCGAACCAGTCCTGGGCCGGGGAGAAATCGTTGCGGGCCAGGAAGGAAAAGTAGCGCTCTACCGGGAAACCGGCGCCATGGCGGTGGATATGGAAAGCGGCGGCGTGGCACAGGTCTCGGGATCGGCAGGGGTACCTTTCCTGGCACTGCGCGCAATTGTGGATCCCGCCTGGATGTCTATTCCGTCGGCGGCCTTTGACGCAATCCGGCCGGATGGATCGATACGAACTGGCCAGGTGCTCCTGCGCACACTCATCCGCCCGTGGCAAATCCTTCCGTTGCTGCAACTGCAGCGGCACAACAAACTTGGCCTTCAGCGCTTACGGGACGCAGCCGAGGCTGTGCTACCGGCTGTGTTGAACCGGCTTTAACGCCCAGGCGGGTTATTCGGCCGCTCGGCTGTAACCCGACAACTCTTTGGCCACAATTTCTTCATGAACGTCTTCGGCCGGGCGCTGTTTGTCCAGCGGAATCTCCGCCACCATCGGTCCGGTCGTCTTTGGTCCCCTCAAGGCAGTCCAGGCCAATTTCAATGGATTCTTGATACCGTCGTTTACGGCGGTCGGTTCATAGCCACAATGTGCCATGCAGTCGGCGCATTTTTCGTAGCGACCAGTTCCGTAGGAATCCCAGTGAGTGGTTTCCATCAATTCCTGGAAGGTGTCGGCATATCCTTCGCTCAGCAGATAGCAGGGCCGCTGCCAGCCGAAAACGTTGCGCGTTGGCATTGCCCAGGGCGTGCAGTGATAACGCTGGTTACCTGCCAGAAAGTCCAGATATAGCGAGGAATGCGACAGGGTCCATTTGCGGTCGCGGCCTCGCGCGAGCAATTCCCGGAAAAACGTTTTGGTCTTGTTGCGAGTCAGGAAATGCTCCTGGTCGGGGGCCCGCTCATAGGCATATCCCGGCGAAAGTGAGACACCCACGCCGAGATCTCGACAGAAGTCAAGGAAGGAAGCCAGATCATCGACGGGATGCCCGTCGAATACGGTGCAGTTGACGTTAACCTGAAAACCTTTCTCCTTCGCGGCCCGGATTGCGGAAACCGCGCGGTCAAACACACCGGTTTGGCAGACCGCCTGATCATGGTGGGCTTTCAGTCCATCGAGGTGAACGGAGAAGAACAGATACGGCGACGGTTCGAAGAGGTGGAGCTTCTTCTCCAGAAGGAGGGCGTTTGTGCACAGGGAAACGAACTTCCGTCTGGCGACAATGCCTGACACGATGGCGCCGATGTCCTTGTGGAGAAGCGGCTCGCCGCCTGGAATCGCTACCATGGGCGCGCCGCATTCATCTACTGCATCAAGGCAGTCGTCGACGGACAGCCGCCGATCCAGAATCGGCTTCGGGTAATCGATCTTGCCGCAGCCAGCGCACGCGAGATTGCACCGGAATAGGGGCTCCAGCATCAGCACGAGCGGGTATCGCTTACGTCCCAGCAACGCTTGCTTGAGGACGTATGCTCCAACCGTAACCTGTTGCCTGATCGGTACCGGCATCTTGCCTCCCTTAGCCGACATTCAAATAAGAACCATGCCCCATCGCCGCCGGGGGCAACACCCCGAAACCAGCGGCGCGATGGCACAGCGGTGGTGCACATCCCGGAAACTGCATCCGGTTGATAAAATCCGAACTCCACCTCGTCCGGTTAAGTCTTGGGGACGGCGGCGAGTTTTGGCGGCAACTTGAACAATGCCGTTTCTTCCGGGCCGCTTTGCGGCTCGACACTGACGGCGCGCAGCCCAGCCAAGCGCTCGATTGTTTCCTGCACCAAGTCTTCAGGCGCGGATGCTCCCGCCGTCACGCCGACACTAGCGACTCCCTCAAGCCACATCGGGTCCAGCCGGTCGGCATCGTCGATGAGATAGCTTGGGATTCCAGCGTTTTCGCCAATCTCGCGCAAACGATTAGAATTGGAGCTGTTTTGGGCGCCGACAACGAGGAGAAGATCGACCCGGTCGACGAGGTCAAGCACAGCCATCTGCCGGTTTTGGGTAGCGTAGCAGATGTCCCGCGTCTCCGGCCCAACCAGCGATGGAAAACGGTCCCGAAGCTTGGCGATCACGTCTTTGGTGTCGTTCACGCTCAACGTCGTCTGCGTGATGAACGCCACCTTTTCCGGATCGCTTATTTGCACCGTTTCCACTTCCTCCGGTAGGCTAATTACGTGCAGCCGCCCGTCGATCTGGCCGATCGTGCCCTCGACCTCCGGATGCCCGCGATGGCCAATGAGAACCACGTCGTAGCCGCGCTCCGCATAGCGCTGCCCTTCCTTGTGGACCTTCGTCACGAGGGGGCAGGTTGCGTCAATCACGTCCAACTCGCGCCCTTCTGCTGCTGTTTCGACTTTCCGGGCAACACCGTGAGCACTGAAAATCGTTACGGCCCCAGAAGGGATTTCGTCGATTTCCTCGACGAACACGGCACCGCGGGCGCGTAGGGTTTCGACAACCCGCTTATTGTGGACAATTTCGTGACGAACATAGACTGGCGGCCCGTATTTCGTGAGCGCCCGTTCAACAATATCTATCGCCCGCTCAACGCCGGCGCAAAAGCCCCGCGGGCTGGCCAAGAGAACTTTCAATGGTTGTTGCCCGTGCATCGCTCCGATCCCTGTAACTAAGTTTCCTTGGCCCGCGGCCCGTTGCATCGGATCATAATACAGACCGTTCTGATGGTACGCATGCAATAAGACTCTCAAATGAGATTAATGTCCGGTACGTCAATGGCGATCACAAGATCGTGTTCGCGCATTTCGGAATAACAAACAATATAGATTTCCCGAACTCAAGTGTTAAATATTTCATATTTTGTATTAAAAATAATATAGATGAAATATCTTATTGAAGACAAAATTCAATCATAGAATCTGGTGCTTTTTTATTTTTTGTTATTTTGCGAAAGGGCATGTATTGTTATTTTGCAGATGAATTTGGCGTCAAAGGGCGGATAAACTAGCTGGCGGAACGGGTTGCTGCTTTGATGGTGCTTTGTATACGGAAGGCAGTACATGGAACACGAGGCACCTCTCTTGCGCCGTAGGGCACCTTATCTCCATGTGTGTGTTGAGACTTCGGACGGGGAAATTACTTGGCTTCGGGCTGTTGGCGTGGCGCAAGCGCGGCGTCCGGATAGGTTGGCAGGGTTTTCGGAGGCAGAGAATGGAAGACAGCGCACCCCGAATCACGCGAGATGCCCAAGCGGCTTCTGCGAGGAGCGCCGCGCCGATTCTGGACAAGATTCGGTTTCCTGAGGATTTACGCGCCTTGCCCAAGGCGATGTTGCCGAACGTATGCCGCGAGCTGCGCCAAGAAGTTATCGATATCGTCTCGCAAACCGGTGGTCATCTCGGGGCGGGATTGGGAGTCGTGGAACTGACAGTCGCCCTCCATTACGTTTTGCAAACGCCGCAGGCCAAACTACTTTGGGATGTCAGTCACCAATGCTACCCGCACAAGATCCTCACTGGCCGCCGCGAGGCCATGCGGACAGTAAGGATGGACAGCGGCATCTCGGGCTTCACTTCCAGGCAGGAAAGTCCTTACGACGCATTCGGCGCGGCTCATAGTTCGACCGCCATTTCTGCCGCACTCGGCTATGCGACGGCGCGTGATTATTCCAGAGACGATTTCCCGGTGGTGGCTGTTGTCGGCGACGGCGCTCTCTCCGCAGGAATGGCTTATGAGGGTCTCAACAATGCCGGTGTGTCGGGACGCCGGATGATAATCGTCATCAATGACAACGACATGTCCATTGCCCCGCCCTCCGGCGCCATGTCCGCTCATCTGCGCGAGCTGCGCAGCCGCCTACCAGAACGAGGGCATCGGATGCAGGTCCTGGCAGCCGGGTTGCTACCGTCCTTTGCCGGTGCCCCGACCCTTTTTGACGACCTTGGCTGTACCTATGCGGGGCCGTTTGAGGGCCACGACATTGGCGAAATGGTGCAACTGTTGCAGACGGCGGTGAACCATGAGGGAGGCCCGCTGGTCCTGCACGTGCTGACGGAAAAGGGGAAAGGCTATCCGCCTGCCGAGCGTGCAGCCGACCGCTATCATGGCGTTTCGCCATTTGATGTCGTCACTGGCGAGCAAACGAAGATATCCGGGAAAACCCCGAGTTACACGAACGTGTTCGCCAACACTTTGATTGAGGCAGCGCGACGCGACGACCGGGTCGTGGCGGTGACTGCCGCCATGCCCTCCGGCACGGGTCTGGACAAATTCGGGAAAGAGTTTCCCGACCGTACCTTCGATGTGGGCATTGCCGAGCAGCATGCCGTGACGTTCTGCGGAGGTCTCGCTTGCGAGGGGTATGTTCCGTTCGCGGCGATTTACTCCACCT
>CAYYSC010000259.1:0-5326 GCA_964474065.1 uncultured Rhodospirillales bacterium
CGATTCACGAACTCTCGCTGATCGCCTTTCCGATCCGGGAACTCTTCATGGAGAAGCTGGACGAGTTCGACCTGATCGTGTTCGACCGGTACACAAGGCGCGGCCTGATCCCGCCGGGCTATCTCCAGAACATTGCCGATTACGTTCAGAACGGCGGTGCGCTGCTGGAGGCCGTCGGCCCCGGCTATGCCGACCCCTATATCTCCCTGAATCGCACTGCTATCGCGACGGTCATGCCGACCGTGCCGGACGCCAACGTGCTTGAGGCTGCGTTCCGGCCTGCTGTCACCGACTTCGGCCAACGGCACCCGGTAACCATGGATCTTGGCCGAAACGAGGATTGGGGCCGATGGTTCCGCCACATTCCCGCCACGGCGTTGAGAGGCCAGGTGCTGATGCGCGGCGCCAACGATCAGCCGCTACTGGTTCTGGACCGGGTACGCGGGTCGGGTGGAGACGCGGTCCGGGAAGGCCGGGTAGCCCAGTTTCTGTCCGATCACATCTGGCTCTGGGCACGCGGCTACGAAGGCGGCGGTCCGCACGGCGAGCTTCTTCGCCGGCTGGCTCACTGGCTGATGAAGGAACCGGAGCTGGAGGAAGAAGCCCTGTTGGCGCGGTCAAACGGCGATTCCATCACGATCGAACGACGGACCCTGGCTGATGCGCCGCCGCCCGTCCGGCTGGTGACGCCGGACGGCGAAGTCCGCCAGCTGACGCTTTCGCCGCTGACGCCCGGGAAATTCGGGACGTCTGTTCCGGTGGAGGGCCAAGGGCTCTACCGGATCGAAGATCCCCAGCATAGCGTTGTCGTGCCAGTTGGCGCGATTGATCCTTTAGAATTCGAAGACGCCCGCACCAGCCCGGAGCCGCTGATGCCCGCGGTCGAAGCCCATGGCGGCAGCGTGCATTGGCTGACTGAGGGCACCCCGTCGCTCCGTCGCATCCGTCCGGAGCGCGAGCCCTCTGGGCGAGGGTGGATCGGCCTGCAGGCGAACGAAGCGCATACGGTCGCCGGGCTGGAACAATATCCGCTGCTGCCTGCCTGGCTCATGTTCTTGCTCGCCGCCGCGGTGCTGGGGATGACTTGGTGGCGCGAAGGACGCTGACGGATCAATCCCTGGAACCTTTTCCGGGGCCGAGAGATTGACCGTCCACGACTCCGCGCCTGGCTTCGAGGGCCTAGGCGAGCGCATCCTGCAAAACAGGATTAACGAGCTCGGGACGCTCGTATGGAGCCCAATGCCCAGCGCCCTTGACGACGTGGAACCCGCGGCAGTGCGGGAGGGCTGCGAAAACCTCTCGCCGGTCATTCATGTAAGGCCCAGCGGTGGCGTCCTTCTCGCCGAAGATCCCGGTCACTGGGACGGAAATGGATTTCAGCACCTTGCGCAGGCTATCGCCGCGCGGGATCACCCCGCTGCGGATGCGGGCCTTGCGCGTGTTCCGCTGCTGGATGTGCAGGGCCAGTTCGTCGATGCGGCCGTGATCGCCAAACATAACCACGCCGAGGTTGTGCCGGTGCACGGCCTTCATCTCGTGCGGGGCCATGCTCGAGCGCATCTTGCGCAGGTCCGGCCGCGCTTCGTTCAGGCGAACGCCGAGCGCATTGGAGCCGACGACAACAAAGCCTTCGCATCGCTGCTCGAGCAGCTGTACCGCCTGCCCGCCGACGATCCCGCCAAATGAAAATCCCACCAAATGAAAACGCTCATCGGGCTCCAGCGCGTGCTCGATCGCACCGCCGACCAGCGCCCCGATGCTGTGAATGTCCCAACCTTCCGGAGGGGGATCGCTGTCGCCGAGGCCGGGCGTGTCCCCGGCAATAACACGGTAGCCTGCCTCGACCAGAGCATTGATGTTTTTGATCCAATGCGTCCAGGCGCCGAAAGATCCGTGCATCAGAAATACCGGCGGCCCGTGGCCCCATTGATGCCAAACCATGTGCCCGCCATGCGGCATCGGCGCCCTGATGATCCGGGCTCCCTCTTCCAGCCCAGCCAAATAGGACGCCGGGTCGGCGATCTCCTCCGTCATGGTTGGCTCTCTCAGACGGGAGCGCGCGCCGGGGCCACGCCGATCAACGAGTCACGGGTAACCAGCGGCTTCAACTGATCCGTTGTCCAATTATCGGTGCCGGAAGGCTGCATCGGCAGCACAATGTAGCGCAGGTCGGCCGTCGAATCGTGCACCCGCACCTCGACGTTGTCCGGCAGGTCCGTGCCGAACTCGCGCAGGACCTGGCGCGGCTCCAACACAACGCGGGAACGGTAGGCTTTCTTCTTGTACCAAGCCGGCGGCACCCCCAGTACCGAGCGCGGATAGCAGGAGCAAAGCGTGCAAACGATCACGTTGTGGACGTTCGCCGTATTCTCCACCACCTTCACTTCCGGCTGATGCTCCATCTTGATGCCCATGTCCTTAAGCACCCGAACGCCATCATCCAGCAACCGTTGCTTGAAGCCGGGATCGGTCCAGGCCCGAACGATCAGTTCCTGGCCGTTCTCGATCGAGCGGCTTTCCATCTCGTCAATCTGCTGCTGGATTTGTTGAGCGGTCAGCAGGCCCTTTTCGATGATCAACTCACGGATCGCCATTTCCAGGAAATCATATTCCGTGTCCGGGTGATCCGGTTGGAAAGTCAGCGAATGATCGTGCTCGTGATCATGGTCGTGGTGAACGTGGTCGTGATGGTCGTGCGTGCTAGCCATGAGACGGCTCCAGCCAGTGATCGTAAATATCGGCGATAATGCTGTCCGTTGCCGGACCGTCGTATTCGCCCCAAACCTCCAGCGGCGAGAATTTTACCTCGTACAGGGTGCGCGGCTCACCTTTTTCGTAATAGGCGAGTTTTTCCGGGTTCGGGAAGTCGCCCAGAATCGATAGCACCTCCCCCTTGCGCCCCCGCAGATAGTGCGGCGTGCGGCAGTGGCCGGCGGGAACGTCGTCCCGCACCCAGACGCGGTCACCCGGCTCGAACGTATTTGCCATGCGCGGTCGTCCTATCGGCAATCATGTTGGGCAAGCGAACAGATTGTCCTAGTCTAGGCGTCCGACGCATGCTTGCAATGCCTCAAAAGAGATCCGGGAAATCAGACCATGGCCGAACGTCCGACAGCCGCCATCCGCCGCCTCCTCGCCGAACCTAAGCTTACCCAGATTCCGGGCGTGATCGACGCGGCCTGGGCCCGGGTCATCGCCGCAGAGGGCTTCGACGCTGTCTACATGACCGGCGCGGGCACTAGCGCCTCGCGCCTCGGCTGGCCGGACGTAGGCCTTCTGACCATGAGTGAGATGGTGGACAATGCCGGACGCATTGCTGACGCGAGCATCGCACCAGATGGCCGCCAGCTTCCGCTTCTCGCCGACGCCGACACCGGTTACGGCGGGCCGCTCAACGTCCGCCGGACGATCCAAGCCTACGAGCGCGCCGGCGTCGCGGGCGTCCATATCGAGGACCAGGTCTGGCCGAAACGCTGCGGCCACCTCGCCGGGAAGGCGGTCGTCCCAACCGCCGACATGGTTGCACACATCAAAGCCGCCTGCGACGCGCGCCACGATCAGGACTTCGCGATTATCGCCCGTACCGACGCTATCGCGGTGGAAGGCTTCGAGGCCGGCCTGGCGCGCGCTCACGCCTATGCCGAAGCCGGTGCGGACGTGCTGTTCATCGAGGCGATGACGTCGGAAGAGCAATTGGCGGAGGCCTGCCGCCAGTTCGACAAGCCCTTGCTCTACAACATGGCTTCCAGCGGCAAAACGCCGTTCCTGTCGGCGCAGGAGATGCAGGATCTCGGGTTCAGCGCCTGCATCTACCCGAATTTCGTGATGCTGGCGGCAATCCCGGCCGTCCAAGACATGCTGCGCACGCTGAAGGAAACGGGCGAGGCGAAAGCCGTGGTCGACAAGCTGGCCAGCTTCCAGCAGTTCTTCGACCTGCTCGGCATGGATCGAATCAAGGAATTGGAGGAGAAATACGCTGTCAGCAACGACCGTCGGGTCGGTTACTGACCGGCAAAAGCTGCCCGTCAGAGCTTTTTCTTGACGCTCTTGGCGCCTTCTTCCACGGCTTTGCCGCCAGCCTGGATATCCCTGCCAGCGCCTTCGATCGTGTTGCAGCCGGAAAGGAAGGCGCCGAACAACAGAGCCGTCATTAATGTCTTGAACCACATGATAGAAGCTTTTCCTACGTTGAACATCCCAAACTCCAGGTAGGAAAAGACGCTTTCGTTCGCCGTTTCAATAGGAAGGTAGCAAATGACCCCAATGCAGTTCGGTGTGATGCAGCGCGGCGTGTTTGCCTGGGAAGACGACATGCGCCAGCGCTTCGAGGAGTTGATGGAGCAGGCGCGGGTGCTGAATGCGCTGGGCTACGACTCGATCACGAAGGGCAGCCACTTTTCCACCAAGCCACATCGGGAAATGTCTCAGATCCCCTATCTTTGCCGGGTGATGGCGGAAGCGCCGAACATGCGCCTGAATGCGGGCATTGTGCTTCTGGCCCTGCACCAGCCGCTGGAGGTCGCCGAGTATTTTGCGACCATGGACCTGATGAGCAACGGCAAGATGATTTTTGGTTGCGCGCTCGGATACCGCCCGGTGGAGTTCAACGGGTTCGGCGTGCCGGAGGGTATGGGCCTCAAACGCTTCATGGAAAATCTGGACGCGGTGAAGCGGCTCTGGACCGAAGAGAGCGTCACGATGAAGGGCTCGCACTTTTCGCTCGAGGACGCGAGCATCTCCATGCCGTTTGTGCAAAAGCCACATCCACCGATTTGGATGGGCGCGAACGTGGACGCCGCCGTCCGGCGGGCCGCCCGGGTTGCCGACTGCTGGTATCTCAATCCGCACCAAACGCTGACGACGCTGCGTCGTCAGATGGACATCTACCGTGAGGAACTCGACCGCGGGGGCAAGCCCTTCCCGACCGAACTGCCGATCCGGCGCGAGGTCTTCTGTGCGCAAACGCATGACGAGGCCGTGCGCATCGCTGCGCCCTACATGAAGGCGATGTACGACGCCTACATCGACTGGGGCCAGGACAAGCGGATGGCCGAAGGCGACAACGACATCTCCATGGCCTACGACGAACTGGCCCGGGACCGCTTCATCGTCGGCGACCCGGACGAGGTCGCGGAGGAGATGGTACGCTACAACCGCGAACTGGGCGTCAACCACATCATCATGAGCGTCCAGGGCGTCGGCATGCCCCAGACCCAAGTCTTGGAGACCTTCGACCTGTTGGCGAAGGAGGTGTTCCCGAAGGTGCGGGCGGCGCTTTAGGGAGAACGCTTCGTTGCCGGGACAATTCAGCCCTTGCTAGGCGCGT
>CAYYSC010000260.1:0-3172 GCA_964474065.1 uncultured Rhodospirillales bacterium
CGACGCTCTTCCGATCTATAGGCGCTGACGGCCGCGTGCACTGCCTCGTCGCGCGTTGAGCCGAGCAGGGTCATGTGGAAGCGGAACTCTTCCAAGACATAGGGATAACCCCACTCCTGGAGGTAGCGCTCCTGCCGTTCCGACAGGCCGCGTTCCCGCCGCTTGGCCAAGTCCGCCTCGTCGGGAGGAGAGCGGAAACGGTCGAACGCTGTGACACAATCGGCGGCAAGGCGATCCATCTCCGGAGAGAAATCGATGAAAGCGAAGGCCTGAAACCGGTCGATCCGCTGGACGCTTACCGGAGGTCCATCGAAGGGCGCGCGCGACGCCGCGAAGGCGGCAGTTGCTTGCCGCAACTGCTCGGGGGTTGTCTCGTCCGCAAGGTGAAATGGCGGCTTCAGGGTAGCGTGAAAGCCGTAGTGGCGCGGCGATTCGGTTGCGGCCGCAAGTTCTTCCCGCGTAAGGCCGGGAACATCCGGCTGCGGCAACGTTTTGCCGCTGACCGGATCGCGGCCGAGCCACTTGATCCCGAAATGCCAGATCGGGTCGTCTTCACTCGGCGCGAAGTAGATGGCGAAACGCTCTGTGCCAGCCATTTGGCGGTTCCTTTCTATGCGACGCGCCGGCCCGCGACGTACACCGCCCGCACAACCGGCACCTCTCCCGCCAACTGCACCCAGATCAGGTCCGCGCGCTTGCCGGGCTCGATTACGCCCCGGTCATGCAGGTTTGCCGCCTTGGCCGCCGAGGCACTGGCCCAGCCAACAGCGGTGGGAAGGCCCATCACGCCCCTCTCCCCACCGAGCAGGAATACAGCGTGCAGCAACGACGCCGGCACGTAGTCGCTGGCCAGCACATCCAATAACCCCGCCACAGCAAGCTCCCTCGCCGATACATTGCCGTAGCTGGAGCCGGCACGCACGACGTTCGGCCCTCCCATCAGATTGACCAAACCACGGGCGTGCGCCTGTTCCGCTGCCGCGAGGGTGGTCGGAAACTCCGAAAGCACCACTCCTTCGTTAGCCGCAAGCTCGATATGCTCGATAGTTTCGTCGTCGTGACTGCCCATCGGAATCCCGTGTTCGTGGCCCAGCCGGACCAGCGCCGCCCGGATTTCCGGCGCCAGCACCTTGCTGCGATGCAGAATGTTATCGATGTGCTCGTCCATCTCCTTTTCAGAGAGGTTCATGGTGGCCATGTGGCGGCGCCGGTATTCCTGGATGTCCGGAGACTGGCGATGGCCCGGCGCATGGTCCATCAGGGAAATGAAACGCAGGCGCGGATCGCCCAGATAGGGCTCCAAAACGCCGATTGTATCAGGGTCCGTGACTTCTCAGCGGGCGTGGATGAAGTGCTGGCAACGGAGGACCCCGGCCCGCTCCGCATCGCCAAGCCCCGCCAGCAGCGGCGCCAGCGCCGCCTTGCGTTCGATCTTGCGGTAGCTGGTGCCGAACGGCAGGGCATCGAACACCGTCGTGATGCCGCTCGCCGCGATCTGCGCATCATGGGCCAGCGCGGCGGCCATGGGGTTCCAATAAATACCCGGACGCGGTTCGTAATGCTTCTCCACGGAGTCGGTATGGAGATCCACAAGACCCGGCAGGAGATAATGGCCACCAAAGTCCACATCGCCCTTGATTCGGCCCGGCTCGACTGCTGCGATTTCGCCACCGTCCAGCACGACTCCGCCCTCGACGATTTCCGCTGCCGTCACGATCTTGGCGTTCGCCAGAACAGTCATAGGGATCTTCCCTTGGTTTCAAAGCGAAGGATGGCCCGGACGAATGCCTAGACCACGCGCCTTCCCTCGCGCCAAACGGCCCGGACCACGGGAACGCCATGGTGCAGCCGGACCTGTACGAGGTCCGCCCGGAGCCCTTCCTCCAGCCGCCCGCGGTCGTCCAGCCCGGCGAGCTGCGCCGGCGCCGAAGTCACGGTACCGATGGCAGCCGGGAGGCTCAGGTCCGCTCTTTCATGGAGCAATAATGCCGCCTGCAAGAGACTGAAAGGCGCGTAGTCGGAGGACAAGCCATCAACCAATCCTTCACGTCCCAAGTCTAGCGCCGAAACGTTACCGGAATGCGACTCGCCGCGCACGACGTTGGGCGCCCCCATGACCGTGCCGATGCCGGCGTTCTTCGCTGCGCGGGCGGCTTCGATCGAGGTCGGGAATTCGGAGATAGTCACACCGTCGGCAATCGCCTCCTCAACATGTTCGACCGTCGTGTCGTCATGGGAAGCGACCGGCAGGTCTGCATTGCGGGCACGCCAGCGCTCCAGAATCTGCTTGCGGTGCTTCGGGGCAAACATTTGACCGCGCTCGATCTTCTCCCGGATTCGCTCCTCAAATGACTCCCCCGGTTTCAGAATGTTGGATAGGAAAACCCGGTACTTCTCCATATCCCGCCACTGCCGCTGACCCGGCGTATGGTCCATCAGGCTTACCAGCGTGAACAGCGGCTCCTCCCAATAAGGCTCGAGAAAGGCCACTACCGAGGGGTCCGGTAATTCACAGCGGAGATGCAAAAAATGATCCGCCCGGAACACGCTACCGGCCACGCCTTCCTTGATCGCGTCAATGCTGACTTTCAGAAAATCACGGCGGCCGGGCGCGTCCGCATATTCGCCTACAGAGATGGAATCATACACAGTGGTAATCCCCGCACCAGCACACGCCACATCGTGTGCGAGGATTGCAGAGAGGGCCGACGGCCACATCATCCCGGGTCGCGGCCGCAGGTTCTTCTCGATGTTGTCGGTATGAAGCTCGACCAAGCCGGGAATTAGATAATCCCCTTCGCCATCGTCCCCCGTTGCGGGGCCGGAACCGAGCGCGTGAATCCGTCCGTCTTTCAGCGCAAGATGGCCGGAGACGACCTCGTTCGGGGTGACAAGCTGTACATTGGTCAAAGTGAATTCGGTCATGCTGCGGCACGGAACTCCGTAACGTCAAACAGGCGGGTGGCAATGGCATTGCGAACAGGCGCGTCATGGCAGATCGCTACGATCGCAGCGCCCGCCTCCCGGGCCTCGGCAATCAACGAGACCACGGTCTCGCGGTTTGTTGCATCCAGGGAGGCGGTTGGCTCATCGAGCAATAGCACCGGATAGGAGCGGGCGAAACTGCGGGCGATGTTCACCCGCTGCTGCTCGCCACCGGAAAACGTTGCGG
>CAYYSC010000260.1:3182-5281 GCA_964474065.1 uncultured Rhodospirillales bacterium
GCAGGGCCAGCCGCGCCAGCAACTCCTTTGCCCGAACCGTGGCTGCGTCCTGGGCAACTCCTTGAGCGAGCAGCGGCTCGGCAACAATGTCCAGCGTCGGGACCCGCGGGATAACGCGCAGGAACTGGCTGACATAGCCCATGGTTTCGCGGCGAACGGCCAGGATCTCCCGCGGCTCGGCGCTTACCATATCGACCCAGCTGTCGCGGTGCCTCACGGAAACACGGCCAGCGTCCGGGAGGTAGTTGGCATAGAGCGACCGAAGCAGCGTGCTCTTGCCGCTGCCGGAGGGGCCCGTCAGCACAACGCATTCGCCAGGGGATACGGTGAAGCTGATCTCCGTAAACACCGGCAGCCGGACGCCGCCTTGGGTGTGCAGGGTGAAGGTCTTTGCCAGGTGTTCGATCCTGAGGACCGGTTCAGGGATCATCGCGCTAGACCTGCAAAACCGCGGAGACCAGGAGTTGGGTGTAGGGGTGGTGCGGATCGTCCAGCACCTGGTCAGTCAAGCCGCTTTCCACCACTTCGCCATCCTTCATTACCATCAGCCGGTCGGCAAGCAAGCGAACCACCGCCAGATCGTGCGTCACCACGACCGCCGCCAGCCCCAACGAACGCACCAGCCCGCGCAGCAGATCGAGCAGCCGCGCCTGGACCGACACGTCGAGCCCCCCGGTCGGTTCGTCCATGAACACCAGCCGCGGCTTGGAAACCAGAATACGGGCGATCTGCAGCCGCTGCTGCATACCGCCAGAGAAGGATTGGGGCTTGTCGTCGACGCGGTTGTCCGCGATTTCGACCCGGGACAGCCAGTCGAGCGCCTCCGCACGGATGTTGCCATAGTGCCGGGCGCCCACCGCCATCAGCCGCTCTCCGACGTTCCCGCCACCCGAGATGTTCATGCGCAGGCCATCGCGTGGATTCTGGTGAACGATACCCCAATCAGTGCGCATCAGGAGCCGCCGTTCCGGCTCCGACAGGCCAAAAATATCGGTCAGACCCCGCGTCCGCGTGGCGAAGCGGATGGTACCAGCCGTCGGTTCCAATTTGGCAGACAGGCAATTGAGCAAGGTCGTCTTGCCGGAGCCGCTCTCGCCAACAATGCCAAGCACCTCTCCCTGGTAGAGGCTAAAGCTGACGTCCCGGCAGCCGACCCGACCGCTGGAATAGAGCTTCGTGACGCCTTCGGCGGCGAGAATCGGGTCAGTCATGGCCCTTCACTCCATAACCCGCCTCTGCCGCTTCCCGGGCCAGCGGCCCCACGTGCCCGGCGGCGCGGCGCTTTCCGCAGTAATCGCTGTCCGAACAAACGAACATGTGTCCGCCCTGGTCGTCCAGGATCACCTCGTCCAGGAAGGAGTCGTCCGCCCCACAAAGTCCGCAGACTTCATTCCATTCCTGCCGCCGGAAGGGATAGTCGTCGAAATCGAGGCTCTTCACGGCGGTGTACGGCGGCATGGCGTAAATGCGCTTTTCCCGACCGGCGCCGAACAACTGGAGCGCGGCCATGTTATGCATTTTCGGGTTGTCGAACTTCGGGATCGGCGAAGGCGCCGTCACATACCGCCCGTTGGTCATCACGGGATAATCGTACGTCACGGAAATATCGCCAAAACGGGCAATATCTTCGTACAGTTTAACCTGCATGAGGCCATATTCGGCGTAGCCGTGCATCTTGCGGCATTCCACTTCCCGTGGCTCCAGCTTCCGCAATGGCTCCGGGATTGGAACCTGGTAAACCAAGATTTGGTCCTCGCGCAGCGGCTCCTCCGGAATGCGGTGCCGCGTCTGAATGATGGAGGCTTCCGCCGTGTCTTCCGTAGTCGCAACATCGGCCGTCACCGCAAAGAAACGGCGGATATTGACGGCGTTGGTCGTGTCGTCTGCGCCTTGGTCGATGACCTTCAGGATGTCGTCGCGGCCGAGAATGGCGGCGGTCACCTGAATGCCCCCCGTGCCCCAACCATAAGGCAGCGGCATTTCCCGCCCGCCGAACGGCACCTGATAGCCAGGAATCGCCACCGCCTTCAGAAGTACCCGCCGGATCATCCGCTTGGTCTGCTCGTCCAGATAGGCAAAGTTGTAAGCGGGCTTTTCCA
>CAYYSC010000261.1:0-5279 GCA_964474065.1 uncultured Rhodospirillales bacterium
TTCGTGCGCCTGGCCGACGGCGGTATCCGCAATGGCTACACCCTGCGTGTCCTCAACAAGACGCATGAAATGGTCACCGTCGACCTTAGCCAGGAAGGGTTGCCCAACGCGGAACTCACCTTATTGGGCGATGACGACACCACTGTTTCGATTATGCCGGACGATTTGACCAGCTTGCGGGCCTTTATCGTGCTGCCGCCGGAACAGGCGGAGGCCGCGATTGAGGCCGGGAACGAAGTCCTCGACTTCTCGTTTGTCGCCACGGAGCAGGAGAGCGGCCGCATCTCCCGTAACGCCACCACCTTCCGTCTGCCAGAAGGACGCTAGGCCATGATCCGAGAAATCACCGGAAAGCACGTTCTGATAGGACTGCTTGCGTTCTTTAGCTTAATGTTGGCCGTTAATGGGGTATTCGTCTACGTGGCGACAACCACGTTCCCTGGTGTTTCGACCGATGACGCCTACCGGAAAGGTCTGCATTACAACCAAACGATAACCTCCTTCGAGGAACAGCAGGTCGCGGGTTGGAACACAAAGGCAGCATTGGCGGACGGGATGGTTCGCCTGGAAGTCCGCCGTCAGGACGGTTCGCCGGTAAATGGCCTGGACCTCGTTTCCACCCTGGGCCGCCCGACAACCACCGCAGAGGACCGGCCCCTGGAATTCCGGAGAGCTGGTGAAGGGCGATACATCGCGAACGCCGGAGCGCTGGAGCCGGGCCAATGGCATCTGACCGCAGAAGTCCGTCCCTATGGTGCGGCCAATACGGTCCCCTATAAGGTAACCGCACGACTATGGGCGGAGCAGTAGCGCCAGCCGGCGGAGAGCCAAGCCTCGACGAAGCAGTGCTCTCTGTCTCCAACATGCATTGTGGCGGTTGCGTGCGCGGCATTGAGCGCGCCCTCGCCGACACAAAAGGAATCGCCGAGGCTCGCGCCAACCTGACGACCAAACGGGTCCGCGTGCGTTTCGATCCGACCGCAATTGACATTCCAGGCGTTGTCAAGGCGCTCGCAGGTGCGGGATTCGAAGCCGCGCGCTTCGATGGCGGTCTGGCAGCGGCAGACGACGGCCAGAAGTTTCTGCTGCGCTGTCTCGGTGTAGCCGGCTTCGCCGCCGGCAACATCATGATGCTGATGGTGGCGGTCTGGGCGGGCCTGGCACAAGACATGGGCGAGACCACACGCTCGCTGTTTCACTGGATCGCTGCGGCAATCGCCCTGCCCACGGTCGCCTATTCCGGACGGCCGTTCTTCCGCTCCGCCGGGGCCGCACTCAAGGCTTGGCGGCTCAACATGGACGTCCCAATCAGCCTGGCGGTGCTGCTAGCGACCGGCATGAGCCTGTGGCAGACGGTTGCGGGAGCAGAGGAGGTCTATTTCGATGCCGCTGTCTCTCTCCTGTTCTTCCTGCTTATCGGCCGGTTCCTCGACGCGCGGGTGCGCGGCAAGGCCCGCGAGGCGGCCGGCAATCTGCTTGCGTTCGCTGCATCGGAGGCGACGGTCGTTGATGCCGAGACCGGAGCACATCGCCGCATCGCCGCGCACCAGGTTGGCGTGGGCGATCGGGTCCTTGTCGCCAGCGGCGAGAAAGTGCCGGTTGACGGTCGCATCCTCGACGGTGGGACCCAATTCGACACGAGCCTGATCACTGGCGAATCGGTCCCCCGCCGCCACAATGAGGGAGAGACCGTTTACGCCGGCTGCGTAAACATGGGCGGCGCGGTGGAGCTGCAGGCAATTGCCATGGCTGAGGACAGCCTGCTGGCAGACATCGCGCGCCTGATGGAGAACGCGCAGCAGACACGTGACCGGTTTGTGCGCCTTGCCGACCGGGCGGCCAGGGTCTATGCGCCGATGGTCCACGCGCTGGGAGCGGCGACGTTCACCGGCTGGGTAGTTGCCGGCGCCAGTGTGGAGCAGGCACTCATCACCGCAATCGCCGTCCTGATCATCACCTGCCCCTGCGCCCTCGGCCTCGCCGTGCCGGCGGTTCAGGTCGTGGCGGCAGGGCGGCTGTTCAAACGTGGCATGCTCGTCAAGAACGGGGCGGCACTGGAGCGCTTTGCTGAGATCGACCGGGTCGTCTTTGACAAGACCGGGACCCTGACACTTGGCAAGCCGGTCCTGCTGGCGCCGGAACAGATTGCCGACCAAGACCTTCGCTTGGCTGGCAGCTTGGCCGCGGTCAGCCGTCATCCGCTTTCGCGCGCTATTGCCGATGCCGCGGAAGCGCGGTTCGGTAGCGTCCAACCCGCCCGCGATGCCGACGAGACACCTGGGGCCGGCATTGAAGCGGGCGAGACCCGGCTGGGCTCGGCCATATGGTGTGGCCTGCCCGACAATGGCGAGAACGCCGAAACGGCGGTCTATCTCAATCGCCCAGGTGCATTGCCGGTCCTCTTCCGGTTCACCGATGCCTTGCGACCAGATGCCCGTGCCGTAATCGACGCACTCCACGCGCAAGGTCTTCCAACCGCACTTCTTTCCGGCGACCGTTCCGGGCCGGTCGCGGCAGTGGCTGCCGCTCTGGAGATCGACCACGCGGAGGCCGGCCTGAGTCCGAAAGACAAAATCGAGCGCCTGGAGGCCTGGAAAGCGGCGGGCAGCAAGGTGCTGATGGTCGGCGATGGCCTCAACGATGCGCCCGCCCTAGCCGCCGCCTACGCCTCCCTCTCCCCGGCGACGGCGGCAGACATCTCGCAGACGGCCGCCGACATGGTGTTCCAGGGCAACTCGCTCGCTGCCCTGCCGGAAGCCTTGCAGACCGCGCGCGCCGCGCGGCGCCACGTCCTGCAGAACTTCGGGCTCGCGGCAACGTACAACCTGATCAGCATTCCTCTGGCGGTAGCAGGCTTTGTAACCCCCTTGCTGGCGGCCGTTGTCATGTCCACCTCTTCGATACTGGTCACCCTGAACGCGTTGCGTTTGCGCTTAAGGCCGAAACCATGGACGCCTTGATTATCCTGATTCCCGTTGCCTTGCTGCTCGGCGGCGCCGGATTGGCGGCTTTCTTGTGGAGCCTGAATTCGGGCCAGTACGAGGACCTGGACGGTGCGGCCGAAAGAATTCTCTACGATGATCCGCATAGCGACCGTCCAGAGTAAGGAAAAGGCAAGTTTGCCAACGGCGTCCTGACGGTAAGCGGACCAAAACCCCAGGAACTGGACGCAGAATCCGAGCGGTAAGCTGTCATTGCGTCTCAAGTTGAGATAGCCACGCCAGCGACCTACGTCCCGGGAACCATCATCCCATTGTATAGGGCGGACGTGACGGAGATGTATTGTCCGACACGTTGATTCCGCTTGATCCAAGCCCGCGCCTCATGAACTAATCGGACCAGCCGTTTGAACGAGGCTCAGTGATGAATATCTGGCGACATAGCGTGGGCCGTGAAAGCCTCTACCGAACCTCGGTTAGCAAACTCGAGCGCGGCCCCGATTGCGCCATCTGCCCGGTGCGAGATCATAGCCTTTGTCTTGGCCTGGAGCCGCATGAACTGCCGCGTATCGCAGAGAAAACGACTGTTTTACATGGGGGTGCGGGCGAAATTCTGTTCTTCGAGGGAGATCGGGCCCAGCATTTCTTCACCCTGCGCGAAGGGGTGATCCGTCTAGTCCGCGCCTTTCCGGACGGGCGCCGCAGCATCGTCGGTTTCTTGCATGGCGGCGACTTTCTGGGCGGCAGTTTCGGCGCCGGGGACTATCCGGTTACTGCAGAGGCGGTGACCAGGATCGAATACTGCCGCATCGCCGTCGGCGATTTGAAGGAGCTAACCAACGAATTCCCCGCATTGGATCAGCGGCTGCTGACCATGTCAGCGAACCGGATGCAAGCAGCGCAGGATCACATCGTGCTGCTGTCCCGGAAAACCGCGGTAGAGAAGGTGGCAGCATTCTTGTGCGCGTCGCGTGAATGGGCCGGCGGAGCCGACGAATTCGAACTGCCGATGTCCCGAACCGATATCGCGGACTATCTTGGCCTGACAATCGAAACGGTCAGCCGGGTACTGACCAAGCTGGTGGAATCGAGAGCCATCGGCCTGCGTGACGCCCGACATATCACAATCAAGGACTACCGCGAACTTAAGGTCGTTGCCCAGCCCGAAGCGATGTCCTTGGACTGTTGAAGCCCCGCCGACCCTGCCGCTGGCTGCCAGCGGCAGGGTCGGCGCCGGCAGGCGTATTTTCTGCTTCTACGTGCCGCAGAAGGTCTGCCGAACGCGCTGTTCGGGCAGTGGCGCCTGCGCATACCGCTCGCGGCCAGCCTGCTCTGTAAACGGCTGCGATAATACAGCGGTCAAGGCTTCGAACGGGCCGAAATCGTCTTCGTAAGCGGCAGCGATCGACTCTTCGACCAGATGATTGCGCGGGATATAGAGCGGATTGGTGGCCAACATCGAAGCACGTACCGCCGCCGGAGCGTTCCCTTCCTTCAACAACCGAGCAAGCCAAACGGCGGACCAGGCGTCGAACGCGGTCGGATCGATGAACCGGTCCCGCGCAGGGGGCTCGCCACCATCATTCTCCCCGACAGCATTGGCGAGGCGACGGAATGTCAGTGTGAAGTCCGCTTGGTTCTCCTCCATTTTTTGGAGGAGATCTTCAACCAGTTTTTCGTCGCTCTCGTCAACTGTATCGAGCCCCAGCTTGCGCCGCATCACGCCCAGCCACGCCTCCCGAAACAACGCGGGGAACCGGTCCACGGCCTCTTGCGCCACGGCGACCTGAGCTTCATCGTCGCCGGCAAAAAGGGGGAGCATGGCCTGCGCCAGCCGGACGAGGTTCCAGTGCGCCACCGGCGGTTGATTACCGTACGCGTAGCGGCCCTGCTGGTCGATGGAGCTGAACACCTGATCGCGGCGGTATTCGTCCATGAAAGCGCAGGGACCATAATCGATGGTTTCGCCAGAGATCGTCATGTTGTCCGTATTCATGACACCATGGATGAAGCCCAGCCCCATCCATTCGGCGACAAGGTCGGCCTGGCGTTCCACCACCCGGTGCAGCAGGCCGGCATACCGCTCTTCGATCGACTGCAACTCGGGGTAATGGCGTTCGATCACATGGTCGGCGAGCTTGCGCAGCCCCTCCACATCTTGCCTGGCGGCAAAGAACTGGAACGAACCCACCCGTATATGACTTGCGGCCACACGGGTCAGCACGCCGCCGGGAAGCGCTGTCTCCCGAAACACTGGCTCGCCCGTCGCTACGACAGCAAGCGAGCGGGTCGTGGGAACGCCCAGCGCGGCCATCGCCTCGCTAACGATGTATTCGCGGA
>CAYYSC010000262.1:0-5229 GCA_964474065.1 uncultured Rhodospirillales bacterium
TTCCCAGTTCTCGCTAGCGCGGAAGTCATTCAGCGCCTCCTCGGTCATGAACATGAGGACTTCGGCCCTGTTTTCGATGCCGACCTGGAGACCGATCGAGCCCGAAGTGGTTTTGTAGTACCCTTCTGTCGTGCCATTAAGGCGAAGTGCCCCGACGCCGTACGATCCGCCGATCACAAAACCGCCTTTGGTGACGTCCGGGAATACGAGGATTCCCTCGGCTTCCTGCCCGAGTTCTCGAGCGGCCTTGTTCATTTCGAACAGGCGCTCGAGGGCGGAGTTGACCTCTGCCTCGATGACCTGGGCGCTTTTGGCGGCGGCAGTTCCCGGCATGAGCCACACACAGACCAGAAGCGCCAGCCCTGTTTTCGGCAAAAAACCCGCTCGCATGCGTTGTGTTCCCTTTGCTGATGACTGCCAATGCACGACTTCCCCCATAACAAGCTCGGCCTGTGCAAATGTTGTACGCATAGTCTGTATCATGGCAGCGCAAGATGATCACGCCGTCCAATCGAGCGGCTGTATTCAGCGGTATTTATATGTCCCTTGGCCGTTGGCCAGAATGCCGCCGGTTTCAGGGTCGGTGATCCTGGCTTCGGCGAAGTAGAGCGCGCGGCCAGCCCGAATGAGCGTGCCTTCCGCTTCGATCACATCTCCCTTGGTCGTGCCCGTAAACTGGCAGGAGGTGGCAACAGTAACCGCGGCCCGCCCTGTTCCTGTCTCGGGATTGAAATTGCCCGCGAACATACCGGCCGCATCCAGCAGGGCGCTTAACACGCCTCCGTGCACCAGGCCCTGCCGGTTGCGGTGGAGGGGCTGCAGAATCACGCGCATCAGCACATAGCCTCTGCGCCACGAAACCCGCTCAAAGCCGAGGACGGCTTCAAAGTCGCTGCCGTCACTCTCCGGCAGGGCCGGGCGCGCGGTCACAGTTCGCGGTCCAGCAACCCTTCCTCACAGGCTTTGATCTGCAGGGCGAGATACTTGGAATAGATGCGACACTGGGCGAGGCTCCCGGCCGTGAACCAGAGTCCAGGCTGGGGCGTGCGCTGCCACATGTTGCGCAGTTCCTGGCCTTCGCCGAAGCCCCATACCGGCCCGGTCCTCTCAGCAATCTCGTCGCCCATGAACTTGCGGACCGTATCCTGCAGGTTTAGGTAGCCGGTGGCAGTCACCAACAGGTCTGCGGGCACCACCGTACCGTCCTTCATTCGCATGCCTTCG
This sequence comes from uncultured Rhodospirillales bacterium, assembly GCA_964474065.1. Lineage (GTDB taxonomy): Bacteria > Pseudomonadota > Alphaproteobacteria > Bin95 > Bin95 > JACKII01. Next base: position 1,225 of record CAYYSC010000262.1, read on the forward strand.
GGCACGAAGGTTTCCATATCGTCGTAGTGTACCAGCTTGATCCGGCCGTCGATAATCATGTCGGAGGCACCGACGTTGAAATAGTACCCGCCGCCGTGACGCAGATACATCATCTGGAAGCCGGTTCGGTCTTCGCCGCCGTCATCCAGCTTGAAGCCACGTTGTTCCAGCCCCGAGAGCAGGTCCTGGTCTTCCTGAAGCATGGACTTGGTCAGCAGCTGGAAGGATTGAATCATAACGGGATAGGGACTGGCCGTCGCGAGCAGATCGCTGTCTTCGACGGGCGGCCCTTCGAAATAATGGGCGTAGACCCGTTGCGCCTGCTTGAGGCTGACCACATGCGTTGGGCTTCGTTGCATTAGCGTGACGTCAGCGCCGCAAGTGGTGAGTTCCTGCGCCACATCATGACCACTGGTGCCAGTGCCGACGACGACGGCTTTCTTGCCGTCCCACTCCTTGCCGCTCTTGTAGGCGCCGGAATGCATGACCGTCCCGGCAAAGTCATCCATGCCGGGCAGGTTTGGCATGATCGGGATGGCGCTGACGCCGGTCGCGAAGATCACGTGGCGGGGCTTCACCACCCGCTCCGAGCCATCCGCTACATTGTGGAGCGTCACATTCCATACGCCCGCCGCTTCGTCGTAGGAGCCGTTGGTGAGTTCTGTCTGCGTCCAGACGTTCAGTTCCATAGCCTCCGCATAAGACTCGAACCAGTTGGCGAGTTTGTCCTTTGGGATGTAGACGGGCCAGTTCGGCGGGAAGGGCATGTAGGGGAGGTCATTGACCCACACCTCATTGTGGAGGGTGAGCGAGTGGTAGCGGTGACGCCAGTTGTCGCCGATACGCTGGAACCGGTCGACCAGCAGGGTGTCGACACCCAATACGCTCAACCGGGCAGCGACAGTCAGACCGGCCTGGCCTGCGCCAACCACCAGAACAGCCGGCTCACGGTCCTCGTACTTCACCGCCTTGTTGCGCAGGTCGAGCCAGTTATCCGGCCCATACTGGCGGGCGTATTCCTGACCCCCGGGCCGCCGTTCGCCGATCAGTTCCTCATGGCCGCGGATCTCGTCGAGCGCCGTCATCAGAATCCAGCATTTGACATCGCCTGGATTTTCCGGATCCGGCACCAGCCGGACGATACCGCTACATGCGCCAACAGCCGTTTCGAAAGCAAAGAACGCTTCAATGCAGTCCATGCCTGCGCGAGAGACGGCGCGCGGTGGCGTGCGAAAAGCCGGGATGTGGAAGTTGCGCGGGCGCATCTGCCCCAGCGTTTCGTCTAACTGGGTTTCGATCTCGCCCCGGCCATTCATCGTCTCGATCTTCCAGGTGAAAGCCAGGAGGTCGCGCCAGTGGCATTCGGACTGAAAGCAATCCATCACCGCTTCAGCATCCTGCGCCTGCATGGCCTGGCCGAAATTCGCAAGCCACGCTTCAGCCGTCTCGGCAGGCTTCATCTGGGAAACAAGGGCATCCATCGCCGCTCACCTATTGGTCTAAAGGCCTAAATCCATACATGAAACATAACGGCCGGAGCACAGGATTCAATGCAGCCGTCCCAGCGTCTCCGGTTCCCCTGAGCCGTTGCACGCTGAGCGGGCGCGGCAGCACAATCCAAGGCCCGCAGGAAGGGGCATCGTGCCTATTTAGCGCGTGGCGTACCGAAGGTCTTTCTTGATATTCGCCTCTGCGTCCTGCCGCGCCCGAAACTGCTTCATCAAGCGCTCGTGGTTAGCGTACGCCTCGGCGGTTAATTCAGCGCCGATCCGTTCCTCGCGCGTGAAGTGACCGTAGCGGTCCTTGCCCCTCACCAGCATGGCGGAACCCGGCGTAGCACCGACATCGCGCACATGCGCCGGGATGTAACTGACGCCGAAGCCCATGCGCCTGTCGGCGGCGTTGTTGGGACGCGAGCAGTGCACCAACCGAGTGTGGTGCAGGCTCATCTCGCCAGCCTGCAGCGGCATGGGCACGCCGGCTTCGTCTCCGAATTCTCCGAAGATCGCCTGGCCGCGGAGGATCAGATTGTGCTCGCTCGTATCGTCCTGGTGCTTGTACTGGCCGTCCAGATGCGACCCCGGGAGGACATGCATGCAGCCGGCCTCGACGCTCGCATCCGACAGCGCCACCCAGGCGGTGACGTGCAACTGTGGGTCCAAATAGAAATAGGTGCCGTCCTGATGCCAGGCGATATACTGTGGGGTGCCAGGATCTTTGATCCACATGGTGGCATGGTAGACGAGGATGTCCGGTCCGATCAGGTCCTCTACCGCGTCCAGGATGGCGGAATGCCGGATCAACTTTTCCGCCCAGTCGAACAGCAGGTACGACTTGGACTTCTCCGGATAATCCAGCGTGCGGCCGCTCCTGGCTTCGAATGCTTCAATGGCCGCACGGGCTTCCTGGACTTCGTCCGGAGCCAGCACCGGCACCGGACAAGTAAATCCCTGGGTTTCGTATTCGTCGATCTGGTCCCGGGTCAGGCGTTTCGGCATCGCCACTACTCCCCGCTAAAGTCAATTTCGTTACTGTTATCTTGCGGAGAGATGATGGATTGCGCAAGCCGCGCCGTGGGGTTGGCTGCAATTTGAAAGGGAGTGTCCTGCCGGAGGACCCAGCAGCGGTTTTCCGTGTTCCTACCGCATCTCGATATCCAGGCCCAGATCCAGGGCCTTGGCGCTATGGGTCAGCCAGCCGGCGGAAATAAGGTCCACCCCGCAGGCCGCAATGGCGGGCACCGTCTCCACCGTGATGCCGCCCGAAGCTTCCGTGACAGCCCGGCTGGCGACAATGCCCACGGCTTCGCGCAGGATATCGGGGGGCATGTTATCCAGCAGGACGGCATCGGGCGCGGCGGTCATTGCCTCCTCGAGTTGGGCCAGCGTATCGACCTCCACTTCGATCTTCACCAGATGACCTACTTGCTCCCGGACACGTCGGACAGCGGCGGCGACCCCGCCGGCCAGGGCCACGTGGTTGTCCTTGATCAGGACTGCGTCATCCAGGCCAAAACGATGGTTGGCGCCCCCACCGGCGCGCACTGCGGCCTTCTCCAGAAAGCGCAGGCCGGGCGTCGTCTTGCGGGTGCAGGTGATGCGGGCCTTGTGCGGCGCCGCAGCTTCCACCAGTGCCGACGTCGCCGTCGCAATGCCGGAGAGGCGGCAGAGGAAGTTCAGTGCCGTCCGCTCGGCGGAGAGCATGGCCCGGCCGGGGCCAGCAATGCGCATCACCACATCGCCTGGCCGGACCGCGCTGCCGTCGGCGCGCATGATCTCGACGATCATGTCAGGGGCGAGCAGCCGAAAGGCCAGGGAGGCGACGGGCACGCCTGCGATGATACCTGGCTGGCGGGCAACCACCGCGGTTTCGGCAGTGATGCCCGCCGGGACCAGAGCGTCCGTGGTAATGTCGCCGGCCCGCCCCAGGTCTTCTAGGAGGGCGGCGCGAACAACGGGCTCGATCATCAAATCGGGCAGGAAGGAGACAGCTTCAGCCATCGTTCAGCAGCTCCTCAGACAACGGCCAGCATGCGCTCGACCGCAGCGCGGGCGCGGGCGGCGACGTCGAGGTCAACCGTGACTTCGGGCGCCATCGCCTCCAGCGCCTGCCGGATTTTCGGGAGAGTAATCCGCTTCATGTGGGGACACAGGCCGCAAGACGGCATGAATTCGACCTCCGGCACCTCTGCCGCGATATTGCTGCTCATGGAGCACTCGGTGAGGAGCATGACCTTGGAGGGCCTATGCGTTCGCACGTAATCGGTCATTTCCGCCGTGGAGCCGGCGAAGTCGGCGGCGGCGATTACGTCCGGCGGGCATTCCGGGTGGGCAACCACGACAACGTCGTCCATCGACTCCCGGAAGGTTTGGATATCCTCCGCGGTGAATTCCTCGTGTACCTCGCAGCGGCCCTTCCAGCTTAGGATCTCCACGTCTGTTTGCGTGGCGACGTAATGGGCAAGGTATTCGTCAGGGATGCAAAGCACCCGCGGTACGCCCAGCG
>CAYYSC010000263.1:0-5220 GCA_964474065.1 uncultured Rhodospirillales bacterium
CAGCTCATGTACGGCTTCTATCCCAACACCGAGCACTGGCGGGCCAATCTCGCGTTCGTGCTGCTGCTGGTGGCGCTCTTCTATGGCCTTTATGACAAGGCGCCGGGACGGAAATACGGTCTCCTGTTCGTCTGCGCCTATCCGTTCATTGCCTACTTCCTGCTCTATGGCGGCTTCGCTGGCCTTGAATATGTAGAGTCCGCCAAGTGGGGCGGCCTGCTGCTGACCCTCGCGATGGGCGTGACCGGGATCGCCTTCTCGATTCCGTTCGGCATTATCTTGGCGCTCGGCCGGCGCAGCGATTTGCCGGTCATCAGCCTCATATGCACGGTTTTCATCGAGTTCATTCGCGGCGTGCCGCTGGTAACGCTGCTGTTCTTCGGCAATGTCATGCTGCCCCTGTTCCTGCCGGAGGGGACGAACATCGATAACTATCTGCGGGTGGTGATTGTCGTCTGCTTCTTCGCGTCCGCCTACATGGCGGAGGTGATCCGGGGCGGTTTGCAGGCCATTCCGAAAGGCCAGTACGAGGCGGCGGCGGCGCTCGGTCTCGGCTACTGGAAGATGATGGGATTTATCATCCTGCCGCAGGCCCTGCGCATCTCGATCCCCGGTATCGTGAATACCTCCATCGGCCTCTATAAAGACACCACCCTGGTATCGCTGGTCGGCCTGTTCGACCTACTCGGCATGGCCCGTGCGATCAATGCGGATACGAAATGGATGGGGCTGGAAATCGAACTCTACGTCTTTATCGGCATCGTCTTCTTCATCACCTGTTTCGCCATGTCCCGCTACTCGCTCTGGCTGGAGGAGCGCCTGACACGGGGCGAGCGCCACTAGCTGGAAGGTCCAAGATCCGATGAATGCATCCGATCCCATCATCGAAATGCGCGGCGTGAACAAGTGGTTCGGCGCCTTCCACGTGTTGAAGGACATTAACCTGGAGGTGGCGCGTGGCGAACGCATCGTTGTCTGTGGGCCTTCCGGTTCCGGCAAGTCGACCCTCGTGCGGTGCGTCAACCGGCTGGAGGAGCACCAGGAAGGCGATATTGTCGTCGATGGCATCAAGCTGACCAACGATCTGAAGAATATCGATCAGGTGCGGTCGGAGGTCGGAATGGTTTTCCAGTCTTTTAATCTCTTTCCACATCTGACCGTGATGGAGAACTGCACACTGGCGCCGATCTGGGTTCGCAAGCTGCCGAAGGCGCAGGCAGAGGAGCAGGCGATGGCGCTTCTGGAGCGGGTGAAGATCCCTGAGCAGGCGGACAAATATCCGGGCCAGCTTTCCGGCGGCCAGCAGCAGCGCGTCGCCATTGCCCGCGCATTGGCGATGAACCCGCGCATCATGCTGTTCGACGAGCCCACCTCCGCGCTCGATCCGGAAATGATCAAGGAAGTGCTGGACGTGATGGTCGATCTCGCCGAAAGCGGCATGACCATGCTCTGCGTCACCCACGAAATGGGCTTTGCCCGCAAGGTCGCGAACCGGGTGATCTTCATGGATGAAGGCGAAATCGTCGAGCAGAACGACCCCGAGGAGTTCTTCCACAACCCGCGCAATGACCGGACCAAGCTTTTTCTGAGCCAGATCCTCTCGCATTAGGCAGGGCATGACGGACCTCCTCATTACCTGGCCGATGGAAGGGGACGCTGTCTGGCGGCATGCCCGGATCGAGTTCGGGGCACCGTCGCCCTTCGACGATCTGCCGGAGGATGTTTGGGAGGCGCTCAGCGCGACGGAGACCCGGCCGCGTTATGCCTCGCTGGAAGGCGGTCACCTGTTGGTCCTGCGCGGGGTCAACGTCAACCCGGGCGATCTGCCGGAAGACATGGTTTCCTTGCGGCTCTGGCTGGGTCCGCATGGGATCGTCAGTGTCACCATCCGCCGGGTCTGGGCGGTCGAGGCGACGGAGACGGCGCTCGAGGATGGCAGCCTTCCCGCCGAGCCATTGGCAATCGTGCTGTTCATGGCCGAACGCCTGGCGATCCGTATCCGGGATGCGATCCTGGCAATGGACGAGGCGACGCAGGCGGCCGAAGAGGCGTTGCTCTCCGAAGAAAACGACCAGGACCTGCGGACGCTGCAGGAGACGATCCGACGACTGCGCCGCCGCGCCATCTGGCTGCGCCGGCATCTGGCACCGCAGCGCGCAGCACTTGCCGACTTCCTGCATGCTGCGGGCCCCGAAATGAATCAGGACCTGGTCGAGGACTTCGACGAAGTCGTCAACGAGGCGCAGCGGGCAGCCGAAGCGGTGCATACGCTGACCGAATACGGTGGCGTTCTGCAGGATCAGTTGGAGGCTGTGCGCGACGCGCAGATGGCACGAACAAGCTACATTCTGGGCTTGGTCGCTGCCGTTTTTCTGCCGCTGAATCTGCTGGCCGCGATATTCGGCGCCAATGTCGGCGGCATCCCTTGGGCGGAGAATCCCTATGGATTCGTGCTGCTTTCGGCCGTTTGCCTCGTAATCGCAGCGGCGGGTGCCTGGGTTCTGCGCAAGCGCCGATGAGCTGGCACAAAGCCTGTCATCGCCGCCATGCGCCTCCCCGCTATGATCGTGGCTTGATGTTCTGGTTCAGCCGGAACAGATTGATCGGATCGTACTTGATCTTGACTTCAACCAGCCGGTCATAATTGGCATCGCCGTAGGAGGCGCGAAGCATCGCCTCCGTGTCTTCTCCCTCCCCCACGAAACTAAGATAGATGCTGCCTTGCGAGTCTGCCCGCATTTCTTCCCAAAAATCGCGGCTCCAAGCGATGGCGTTACCTGTGTCCGCCGGCTCGGTCCAGGACGTATCGACACTAAGCATGAACGGCGCCTCTCGTCCGCCCAGTGCCGTTGCATCCGCCGGTACCCGGGCAGAAGCACCGCCCATGAGCCGGATAGGGATCAAAGCTCAAGGGTTCGGACGGTCCAGGGCCCGCGCAATGATCGTGTCGATTGCCTCGTCGCTCAGAGAATCCATGTAGAGCGACTTCCAGTAGTTGAAGCGTTCGCCCTTGACTTCAAAGAACGGGTCGAAGGCTTGTTGGACATCAAGGTAGGGGATTGGTCCACTGATATCCAGTAATGGCTCGCCAAGCTCGCGGAGCGGCTGAATAAAGGCCGCTGCTTCCTCCGGCGGTCCGATGTGAACCCCAGCGGTGGAGGACTTCGGCTCCGTTTTCGAGCGGATAGAAAGGGGCGCAAAGCGTAACCTGTGGACCGATCGGATACGCTTGATACTCGAACCGGGTCACTACGCCAAAGTTGCCGCCACCGCCGCGGATGTCCCAGCACTTTCGCCCGGCGGTTCCGCCGCGCCACAGGATTGGCGCCCAAGGACTATGTCCACGCGGTTCGTATCGAAGAGGCTAAACAGGTTCTCGAAACGACGGATGACACGGTTGAGGAGATCGCGCACCAAGCCGGCTATGAGGATACGCCCTCTTTCCGCCGCGTGTTCAAGCGTGCAACTGGGCTGACGCCCGGCGAATACCGGCGGACACTCGGCAAGGACCGTTTCAAGCGGTACTCAGACCCAAGCGTGCCTATTCATTCCACGAAGGGGAAGCTGGCCCGGTCCGCATACTCGTAGGGGAGCATCGTGACATCCGCAGGGCCCCAATCGGGGGTGTCCACGATCAGGATGTCCTCGCACATCGGCGTGTAGACGTGGCGGAAATGCGTCTTGGAACGCAGCAGGATGATGTCGAAATCCTCCGGTTTCAGGCCGAACTGATCGAACGGATCGCGGTCAATCGCGCTCCACTGCACCGAAATCAGCGAAACCGTGATCCCATGGCCCAGGTCCAGCAGGGCGCTCGGGCCGAGCTTGAAGGTGGCGCCGGTGTAGAGAGGGCCGGTTACAGTGATGGTCTTTTCGCCGGCCCACAGCACTTTCGCCGTCACCGAAAGCGGCCCGCCTGCTTTCGGCGAGGTCTTGCCGCACAGATCCAGTCGGACCTCCGCCCCGGCCCCGGCGGCGACGCAGGCCTGGGCGCTTTCCGGGTCGAACATGAAGGGGGCGAAAACTTTCGCCCCGCTCTGCCGCGCCAGCAGTTCCCGCAAGGTATAAGTCGAGTCGTTCAGGCGGTCCGCGTGTTCCAGAACGCAGAAGGGCTTGCTCGCGGTTTTCGCCATCTCCAGCGCTTTCGATACGCCGGTCGGCACGTCCAGAACCAGCTCCCGGCGGAACAGGACGCTGCGCCAGTCCCAGGCCAGCCAAGCCAAGCGGTCGGCGATTCGCTGGGCCAGATCGGCGTCTCCATTGGTCACCACCACCATGCTCACGCCGCAGTCGGGCACGTCCGCATAGGCAAACCCACAAAATATAGTGATGTCGAGTACGCCGGGGGTGTACTGCTCCAGGTCGCGGGCATGCTGCATCAAGGTGGCGAGCGGCTGCAGCACGGTAGCGGAGAAAATGCTGGGCAGAATAATGCCCGGGCGGCCGTATCCCATGGCGATGTCATGGTCGCCACGAAGCTTCGCGATCAGCATGCGGGCGGCCCGCTCGCCCGTCGCGGCCATGTCCGTGTGCGGGGAGTGGTGGTAGCCCGCCAGCACTGTCGCCGCGTCGACCACGTCCGGCCCGATATTGCCGTGCAAGTCGAATGCGACTGCAATCGGAAAGTCCGGGCCGACCGCCTCGCGGATGGCTTCCAGCACCTGGGCATCCGCATTGCGGCGCGATGGGGTGGCCAGGGCGCCGTGCAGATGCAGCAGCAGGCCATCCACCTCGTCTTTGACAGCGATCAGCCGTTCCACGATCTCGCCGACGTATTTGTCGAAGGCGGCTTCGCTCGCACTGGCCGCGGCCCCGGCTCCGGCATTGACCAGGCCCACCGGTTCGATGCCGTCCGCTTTGCACACCGAGAGGAAGCCGCCGACACTGGTGTTCGTGCCCTCAAGTCCACTCACTAGGTCCTGTCCGCGCAGTGCGCCGCGCTCAAAGTCGGGAATGCCGGTCTGTTCCGGCAGAAAAGTGACGCTTTCCAGGGCGAAACCGGCGATGGCGAGACGCATTGGGGCTGACTTTCAAGGCTGTACGGCTATGCTCGTGCCAGATCCTAACCCAGAGGCTAGCCATGATCGACCTGCACGGTGTTCCCGATACCAAAACCTTCGTCACACACCTGGAGTGCGCGTACGAGGGTGACCGGTACGAGGCCGACACATTGCACAATCTGTCAAAAGCCGGGAAGCCGCTGCTGGTGCGCTACGACCT
>CAYYSC010000264.1:0-5201 GCA_964474065.1 uncultured Rhodospirillales bacterium
AAGCTGGCCCGACCGGAGGAAGCGCGGCGCTACCTGCAGGCCGCGCTGGATGCTGGCAGCATATGTTCCCGCTGAAAGAGCAAACGGAAGAGGCGTTGGCCAGCCTCAGCACCGAGACCCAATAGAGAGAGGCGGGAATCGCTGGTTAAGCGGCCGCGCTTGGCGCCGCTTGGCCGGCCAGCCATTCACCAAATGCCGCCCGCGCCCGCGCCACGAGGGCCGCGCGGCGCTCCTTTTTGCCCGGCTTGCGGCGGCCCGGTGCTGGGAGAGCGTCAATCGGCGGAAAGAGCCCAAAGTTCACATTCATCGGCTGAAAGACACCACGCTCCTCCGCACCGAGCGCGCCGCCGGAGATATGAGCCAACAGCGCCCCGATCGCCGTGGTCGACGGGGGCGGTTCGGAACCGATTCCCAACCGCTCGGCCAGGGCAAATCGTGCGGCAAGCAGGCCCATCGCGGTGCTTTCGACATAGCCCTCCACGCCGACCACCTGGCCGGCAAAGCGCAAGTGCGGCGCGGCTTTCAGTCGAAGTTCCGGGTCAAGCACGACTGGTGAATTCAGGAAGCTGTTGCGGTGGATGCCGCCGAATCGCGCAAACTCGGCATTCTGCAGGCCTGGAACCATCCGGAATACGTCTGCCTGGGCTCCATAGCGCATCTTGGTCTGACAACCGACCAGATTGAACAGCGTGCCGAGCGCGTTGTCCTGGCGAAGCTGGAGCACGGCATAAGGTTTTTCATCCGGTGCGTGCGAATTGGTCAGACCGACCGGCTTGAACGGGCCGTGCCGCAGGGTTTCCTCCCCACGCGCGGCCATTACCTCAATCGGCAGACAGCCTTCGAAATAGGGTGTGGCGCGTTCCCACTCGTGAAACTCGGTGACGTCGGCTGCCAGTAGCGCCCGGACGAAAGCTTGGTGTTCCTCCTCGTTCATCGGGCAGTTGAGATAGGCCGCCTCATCCCCGCCCGGTCCAGGCTTATCGTACCGGGACTGGAACCAAGCCTTGGTCATATCCACGGATGAGACGTGGACGATCGGCGCGATCGCATCGAAGAAAGCGAGCGAGTCGGCGCCGCTGACCTTGCGAATGGCCTCCGCCAATGCTTCGGACGTCAGCGGGCCCGTCGCGACGATGGTTGCGCCCCAGTCCTCTGCCGGGAGGTCGCGAACCTCCTCCCGCCGCACCTCCACCAGCGGTTCGGCGGCCAGCGCTTCCGAAACGGCGGCGGCAAAACCTTCGCGGTCAACAGCCAGAGCCGCGCCCGCCGGAACCTGGTTCCTGTCGGCCGCGCGCATGATCAGCGAGCCACAACGGCGCAATTCCTCGTGTAGCAAGCCGACGGCGTTACCCTCCGCATCGTCCGAGCGGAACGAGTTGGAGCAGACGAGTTCTGCCAGCCGGTCGGATACATGCGCTTCCGTCGACCGTAACGGGCGCATCTCGTGGATCACGACCGGAACGCCGGCGCGGGCGAGCTGCCAGGCGGCTTCAGAGCCCGCCAGCCCGCCGCCGACAATGTGGACGGGCCTATCGGTCATCGGTCCTCAATCGTTCATCAACAGGTGGATCAAGCTGGACGTGTCGTAACGATTGCCGCCGCGGGCCTGCACCGTGGCATAGAATTGGTCGACCAGCGCAGTTACCGGCAGGCGGGCGCCGTTGCGGTTCGCTTCCGCCAGGCAAATGTTGAGATCCTTGCGCATCCAGTCCACCGCAAAACCGAATTCGAACTCGCCGCGGGTCATGGTGCGGCCGCGGTTCTCCATCTGCCAGGATTGCGCCGCGCCCTTGCTGATCACGTCGATCACTTTGTCCGTGTCCAGCCCCGCCTTCATGCCGAAATTCAGGCCTTCGGAAAGCGCCTGGACGAGGCCGGCAATGCAAATCTGATTGACCATCTTCGTAAGCTGACCCGCGCCCGCCGGTCCCATCAGCGTGACGGCACGGCCATAGCAATCCATGGCGGGTTTGGCCCGGTCGAACGCCACTTCGTCTCCCCCGCACATGACCGTGAGAAAGCCGTTCTCCGCTCCGGCCTGCCCCCCAGACACCGGCGCATCCACAAAATAGAGTCCCTTGTCCCGGGCGGCGGCATCCATCTCCCGCGCCACTTCCGCTGACGCAGTGGTGTGATCCACGAATAGCGCATCTGCCGTCATGGCGCCGAATGCCCCGTCCTCGCCGACGCAAATGGCGCGCACGTCATCGTCGGCCCCAACGCAGGCGAAGACGATGTCCTGGCCTTTCGCCGCTTCCGCAGGCGTGGCAGCGCTCTTGCCGCCGTACTCCTTGACCCAATCGGCAGCCTTGCTGGCGGTCCGGTTGTAGACCGTCACGTCATGCCCGCCTTTGGCCAAGTGACCGGCCATCGGATAGCCCATCACGCCCAGACCCAGAAATGCGACGTTCGCCATGGTGTTATCGTCCCTTCTTCCGTGCTTCTTCTTCGCGCATCGCCGGTTCGATGACTTCACTGTGCAGGGTTTGCCACAACTCCTCGTCCGGTGTCAGCAGGCAGAGGCTGCCACGCTCCGTCGGCCGGTACGGAGACCCATCACCAAGCCGGGCGACCCCGCCGGCTTCCTGATGCAGGAGAACGCCGGCCGCATGATCCCACGGATTGAGCCGCGTATAGATTCCGAAATGCATGCGCCCTTTCAGACGGGCCAGGTACTCCTGCCCGACGCACCGGGCATTGAACACGTGGCCGAAGCGGCCGCGGCCGCCGCCCCAGATTTCCCGGTAGGCAGAAGAAAAACGCACGGAACGGCCATAAATGCTGCCGTTGAGGGCACGGTCTTCCTTCGGCCGTACCACCTTCATTCGCCGACCGTCGATGTATGTTCCGTCGCCTTTGGACGCCATGGCCATCCGGGAGGAAAGCGGGTCATAGATCCAGCCGGCGACCGTCTCGCCCTTCATTACCAGCGCCACGATCACCGCGACAATGGGCAGGCCAAAGGTAAAGTTCGCCGTGCCGTCCAACGGATCCAGCACCCAGACCGGCGCTTCGCCTTCCAGCAGGCTTAATCGGTTCCGGTCCTCATGAACGGCTTCTTCGCCCACCACCAACGATCCCGGCAACAGCGCGGTGAGGGCCGCACCCAGGGCCTTTTCCATTGACAAGTCTACGGTGGTGACAAAATCGCCGGGGTTTTTCTCGTCGATTTCCGCCTCATCCAAAGTGATGAATTTCGGCACCAGCTCGTGCTCGGCAACTTCGCGAATAATGTCGGCGACGCGGTCGAGATCGGGAATCATGGGGAGTGTCCGCCCTTATGGCGTTTCGGTGGCCTGATCTAGGCGGGCAAGATCAGCAGGGTCCAGGGCAACGGTAAGGTGGGCGCTCGCTCCCCGGTCCTCCCGGGCCAATACCTGGCCACGCCGGTAGAGCCAGGCAAGCGTCTTGCCATCGGTATAATCGACATCCAATTCGACGACCGTGCGCTGCTGGGCCAAGCGCCGGTCAATGGCGTCCATCAAAGCCTCGCAGCCATCCCCCGTGAGAGCCGAGGCCAAGACCCATTGTGGACCGTCCGCCCGCGCGTCCAGCAAGGCGCGATCTTCCGGCGGCAGCAGGTCGGCCTTGTTCAACACTTCAATCATCGGCTTGGCATCGTCGCCGGTCAGGCCGAGTTCTTCGAGCACCTGCTCAACATCGCGCTTCTGCGCGGCCGATTCCGGATCTGCTGCATCGCGAACATGCAGCAGCAAGTCGGCCTCGGTCACTTCTTCAAGGGTCGCGCGGAACGCAGCAACCAGTTGTGTCGGGAGATCGGAGATGAACCCCACTGTATCGCTGAGGATCACGGTACGGCCCCCCGGGAGCTTGACAGAGCGCATCGTCGGATCGAGCGTCGCGAACAGTTGATCCTGCGCCAACACCTCGGCGCGGGTCAGCCGATTGAACAGCGTAGACTTGCCTGCATTGGTATAGCCTACGAGCGCCACAACAGGATACGGAACCTTCTTTCGAGAGGTGCGGTGCAGGCCCCGGGTCCGCTGAACGTTCGCCAATTCCTTCTTGAGCCGCACGATGCGGTCGTCGATCAAGCGACGGTCCAATTCGATCTGCCGCTCGCCGGGACCGCCCATGAACCCGGCACCGCCACGCTGCCGCTCAAGGTGGGTCCAGGACCGCACCAGCCGCGTGCGCTGATAGGAAAGCTGAGCCAACTCAACCTGAAGGCGGCCTTCTGCCGTACGGGCGCGCGCACCAAAGATCTCCAGAATGAGACCCGTACGGTCGATCACCTTCGCCCCGATACCCCGCTCAAGGTTTCGTTGCTGTGCGGGCGAGAGTTGGGAATCGACGACGACAACATCTATCTCGTCCGATTCGCAGCGGGTCTTCAGCTCATCGACGGTTCCGGCACCGAGCAATGTTGCCGGCCGCACCTTCTTCATCGGCGTGACGGCAGCGTACCGCACATCCAAATCAATCGCTGCCGTCAGGCCGACGGCTTCTTCAAGGGCAGCCCCCGCGGTACGGGCCGCGGGCTGGCCGGCGATGTCAGGGTGAATCACGACCGCGCGTTCAGTCGGCCTCTCCCGAACCTGAAAACGCGTATCGTCTCGAGCCTGCGTCAAACGCTCGCCTCAGCCGGCTCTTCCGCCTGTTCAGCCTCTGGCCCTTCCCAAAGGCTGAGCGGTTGCGAGGGCATAACCGTCGAAATCGCATGCTTGTAGACCAATTGCGCATGGCCGTCGCGGCGCAAAAGGATTGAGAAATTATCGAACCAGCTAATTATACCCTGTAACTTGACACCGTTCATCAAGAACACAGTTACTGGGATTTTGCTCTTCCGGACACTATTCAGGAATACATCCTGCAAGTTTTGTTGTTTCTGGGATGCCATTGCTCCGGCCCCTTTCTTTCTTGCCCGGCGGTAGCCACCGCGCGCTTTCCCCCGGGAAATTTGTAAAGTCAGTTCGGCTAAAGCGCCCCACGCACTCCACCGTAGCGGAACGTAGGAAGCTTAAAGATGTTCGGCAAGGGCGTCCATCAAAGCAGCAAGCGAAGCGACGCTGAGATCCGGAGTAAGCTCCGCTGGGATAGGCGCGGGATTGGCGGCTTTGTGGCGGACCAAAATAGCGGTGCAACCGCTCGCGCGGGCTGTCGCCATATCGGTACCGGAGTCACCGACAAACCAGACGTCCGGCCCCGCCGCTATCGCCATCGGCTCCAACGCCATGTGG
>CAYYSC010000265.1:0-5195 GCA_964474065.1 uncultured Rhodospirillales bacterium
CGATGAACGGTGGAACACACCTTAAGCCCCTGTCCAATTTTTCGGGACCAGCTCTCCGTTCCGGGGGCTGGCGATGCTGCTTCGGCACTTGCGGCTTCACCTCGCCGCCCTCGTCTCCGGTGCACGCTCTTAGGGCAACAGGCCGAGCGGCATCAACAAAACGATGGCCACAATGCCGGCCAAGCTGACAGTAAGCCCAATCCCAAGTATCAACCCATCCGACGTCATCATGCCAAGCCCCAAAAGTGCAATTCCCAAAGACGGAGGCAGGACACCCCAGGGCACAAAGGCAAGCGGATAAAAAGTCAGCGCCAACAAGATAGCGCAAAGAGCATTCAGATAGGTCCACGGCGGCTTGTTCAGATACACAAAGCGCGGCCGCACAAATCTTTCCATCTTCTGGAAGAAGGGACGCACTTTCTCGATGGCTTCGCGCGCCTGTTTGCTGCCCACCCTGCGCTTCAAAATCCACTGGGGCAGCCATGGCGCATCGTCCCGAACGATATACTGGGCCATCAGCACGATGATCAGGCTGCCGAGGAAAACCGATGCGCCTGGAATGGAGCCAATCGGCGAGATTGAAATAACACCAATGACGAACAGGATAGGACCGTACGCGCGCCGGCCGAAGGCATTAAAAATGTCATCGATGGAGACTTCTCCGCCCTCCGTGGCGTCGACCACCCCATCAAGGACATCCGAAATCGACATATGCGTGCTCATGTTGAACACTTTCTTGGATGCGCCCGCCGGCCAGTTCGAAGAGGCGCAGGGACTGGCAAACGATACCTCCTTGCCCCTTTATCAAAAGGTCTTCGGAAAATCTCGGCTAGCGGCATACATAGGTTAGCTTCAACGCCTGCATGATTTATCAACTCCTGAAGAAATCCAAAAATATATTATTATAAAATCAATAGCTGCGTGAAATTTTTATTTCCACAGTAATTTTACATTGAATTACTCATCCTCTTTGTCTGGATTCCGCTTGGACATGAGGCCCACCAACACGCCGGAACCGATTGCTACCCCGACAGCCAACCCTGGATGCTGACGGATCCAGGTTTCCACTGTCTGCGTGACCTGGGCCGTCTCCATCATCTGACTCCAATCCGTTCCCGACCCTGGAGGCGATGAAGAAGGCGGTGGCGAGGCCGCCTTCTTCCGACTCTTTCTGATGACGGCCGCAATCAGCCAGACAAGGCCTGCAAACGCAATGACCGATGCACCGACCGTAAGCGCCGACCAATAGGGCTCCCAAATCGTCGAAAGAGCCTGATATGCCGCGATCAGCATGAAAATCACGCCAACGGCCACGAAAAACAGCAAGACGGAAGCAATTGCTGCCGTTGTCAGGATTTCGGAAGCCCTTTCCGAGCAGCGTTGCTGGATGGCCTTTACCGTATGAGCGAGCTTCATGGCGGAAAGGCCCCGCAATAACAGCCGCATCATCGAAACGCGCTATCCGCTCACCGCGAGGAGGATCCGCGCAGAAGAAGACCGATGACAACGCCAAGCCCGACCGCTGCGGCAACGGTCCCCAAGGGGCGCTCCGCCACGGCCGAGCGCGCCTGTTGCGTCGCCGTATCCGCGGCTTCTCCTGCGCGCGCTCGAATGTCCTGGGCCTGAGCTCTCGCCCTTTCATACTGCTCCGACATCCGCGCCGACCCCGATGCTAACCCACTCTGAGCCAAATGCTCGAGTGTAGCGGTAAGCTTTCGAACATCGTTCCTTAGCTCTTCCACATCTTTTCGAACATCACTTTCAGAGCCGGAACCTGCCTCCGTCCATTTTGCTTCAGCCATTGGTTTGACCTCGTTCTACAGTGGGATATTCAGGGCACGTGGGAACCTGAATGAACCATAACAAGTGAAATCCACAACGGTCCGCCGTCTTCGTCATGTCTGGACAAGGCCCCTGACCAGCGCGTTGTGGGCTGATTTCAGGCTTTGCAATAGACCGGTTAGATGGCCATGATGCGCGCTCATCATTGCATGGAAGAGGGAGCCCGCCGTATGGATGTTCGCGCCGCCGTCGCATTTGAGGCCGGAAAACCGCTAGAAATCACCGAGGTTCAGCTGGACGGCCCGAAAGCAGGCGAGGTGCTGGTAGAAGTCAAGGCCACCGGCATCTGCCACACAGACGAATTCACCCTGTCCGGCGCGGACCCGGAAGGTGCTTTCCCGGCGATCCTGGGCCACGAAGGCGCGGGCATCGTGCGCGAAATCGGGCCCGGCGTTACCAGCGTGCAGCCAGGCGACCATGTCATCCCGCTCTACACACCAGAATGCCGGGAATGCAAAAGCTGCCTGCACCCGAAAACCAACCTTTGCACCGCCATTCGCGCGACCCAGGGTCAGGGCGTCATGCCGGACGGTACCAGCCGCTTCTCCTACAAGGGGGAGAAGGTGCTGCATTACATGGGCTGCTCCACTTTCGCCAACTACACGGTGCTGCCGGAAATCGCGCTGGCGAAAGTCCGGCCTGACGCGCCGTTCGACAAGATCTGCTATATTGGCTGCGGCGTGACCACAGGCATCGGTGCGGTCATGTTCACGGCCAAAGTGGAGCCGAACACCAACTGTGTCGTGTTCGGACTCGGGGGCATCGGCCTCAACGTGATCCAGGGCCTGAAGATGGTCGGCGCACGCCAGATTGTCGGGGTTGACCTGAATCCGGCCAAGGCAGAGATGGCACGCCAGTTCGGCATGACCGACTTCGTCAACCCGAAGGACCACGGCGACAACCTGGTCGGCCACTTGGTCGACTTGACCGGCGGCGGCGCCGACTACTCCTTCGAGTGCATTGGCAATGTGACCACCATGCGCCAAGCGCTCGAATGCTGCCACCGCGGTTGGGGCGAAAGCATCATTATCGGTGTAGCTCCGGCGGGCGCGGAGATCTCCACCCGCCCGTTCCAGCTGGTGACGGGCCGGTCCTGGCGTGGCACGGCATTCGGCGGCGCGCGCGGCCGGACGGACGTCCCCAAGATCGTCGACATGTACATGGAGGGCCGGGTGAATATCGACGACCTCATCACCCACACCATGCCGCTCGAAAACATCAACGACGCGTTCGACCTGATGCACAAAGGTGAGTCGGTCCGCAGCGTCGTGCTTTACTAGCATTTGTTCGAACTGGGAGATCGTTGACGTGATCCGCCTGCTTACCCTTCTGGCCGTACTCCTTCCCGGCGCGGCATTGGCGCACCACCCGATGGCCGGCGCGACGCCGGCCACGCTTTGGCAGGGCCTTGCCTCCGGCGTCGGCCATCCGGTGATCGGCTTGGATCACCTGGCGTTCATCATCGGCATGGCCGCCCTGGCGCTCCTGACCAGGGCCCCTCGCATGATGCCGGTGGCGTTTATCGCCGCCTGCGTAGGGGGCACGCTAGTCCACCTCCAGGGAGTGACACTGCCGGCAGCCGAATTGGTTATCGCAGGCAGCGTCCTGCTCGTCGGCGTGCTCGGTCTTGCGGGAGCGCGTCTGCCGGTGGCGGCCGCTGCCGGGCTGTTTGCCGCCGCCGGTGTGTTCCACGGCTATGCCTACGGCGAAGCGGTGATCGGCGCGGAAACGACGCCTCTCCTCGCCTACCTCATCGGCTTTGCCATTACGCAGGTTGCCATTGCCTGGGCTCTACAATTCCTTGCAGAGCGCTCTGTTCGGGCCGCCGAATGGATTCGCGCTGGCGCGGGCATTGCCACTGGCATCGGCGTCGTATTTGTGACCGGTTAGACGAAGAATTCAGATTTTCGTGGCTGTTAGCAACGTCGCGCTGAGAGACACGACCAGCGCGCCGTCATCCTGAACGTAAGCCGCCAGCGTCTGCCCGCAGGCGCTGGCCAATTCCTGTATTGCCTTGTGATCAAGGGAGGCGGCTAGCGGCAAGCGGCCAATTTCGAGCCGCATGAATTCTTCCGCCGAGGCAAAGCGGGCTTCGCCGATTACCGTTCCGACGGAACCACGATTGATGCCAGCGTGCAGGGCTTGCTGCGCCACCCGGTCTGCTTGGTTCCGCCTAATGGCAGAGGCCCGCGTGGCGACCGCATCCGCTGACACACGGGCCGCGATCCATTCCGCCAATGCTTCGTGTGCCGGAGCCTCCGACAGGCACCCCGTCACGGCAACCGCAAGCCGCCCGCCGGGGGACAGGACTCGCCACATCTCCCGCAGCGCATCGCCCTGATCCGGCCGGAAATCAAGCCCGAATTGAGAGACAACGGCGGTGAACATCGCCGCCCCGAAAGGCAGGGCGGCGGCGTCGCCCCGTTGCCATCCGATTTCAGGCTCCAGGCGGCGGGCGGTGCTCACCACGCTTGGGTTCGCCGCGCAGCCGACCACCCTGCCCGTGGGGCCGACCCGCCTCGTAGCCTCGCGCGCGAGGGAAACTGTACCGGAACCCACGTCCAGCACATGATCGCCAAGGGAGACATCTGCCGCATCCAGCAGCCGCTGGGGCCAGCTTCGGAACTTGGCAGAACCGAGGAACGGTTCATTAAACACCGCGGTTTGGGTCGAGCCTTGCCATCCTTCGGTCGCCGCCATTGCGCGTCTCCTAGTCAACATCGCCCCTCCTGTTTACGATGTCTAGCAACGCCATCCATGTGAGGGAAATCACAGGTCCATGAGCATGCCGCATCATCTGATCGCCCGCCCGGATACCTGCCATTGGGGCTATTTCGCCCCGGACCTGAAGCCCGTTATCGAAGTGCTGTCCGGCGAAGCGGTGGTGATCGACACCGTTTCCGGTGCGCCCGCAGTGCTGCCGCAAGGGCCGGAATGGGACGTTCTGCCGGAACATGCGGCGATCCACGCGGAATGCCCGCTGCCGCTCGGCAATGGTCACATCCTGACCGGTCCGGTGGCCATACAGGGAGCGGAACCCGGCGATGCCCTCCAGGTGGACATTGATGCCATCGACCTTCGCACCAATTGGGGCTGGAATATCATCCGGCCGCTGTCGGGCGCCTTGCCCGAGGACTTTCACGAGACGACGCTCCTGCATATCCCGCTGGACAAGGAAACCCAAACGGCGCACCTGCCCTGGGGAACGGACCTGAAACTCAGCCCTTTCTTTGGCGTGATGGGTGTCGCACCACCGAGCGAATGGGGGATGGTCACCTCTATCATTCCACGGGCGATGGGCGGCAATCTCGATTGCAAGGAGTTGACGGCGGGGACTACGCTTTTCCTGCCCG
>CAYYSC010000266.1:0-5159 GCA_964474065.1 uncultured Rhodospirillales bacterium
GTTGCATCAGCGCGCCAACGATGCCGGCCGCGATCCGATGCCGATCACGACATTCGGCACACCCCGCGACCCAGACAGGATCAATCAACTGCGGGAAGCGGGCGTGACTCGGTGCATCTTCGGCTTGAAATCGGCGCCAACCGACGACGTGCTGCGGCGACTGGACCGGCTGGTGAAGTTTCTGGAAACCGTGCGATAGACGACGGCCCTACGGCGAGGGCTGGCAATACTCCATGGTCGGAACAGCGCGGGCAACCGAGTAGGGCGTTCCCGGCGACAGAATAAACTCGCTGGCCCCTTGCTCCGTTCCGCCATTCGACGGGCCGCCCCAATTGTAGGTGTAGCCAAGGCCCGTCCAGGGCACGCCGGGTGGATAGCGAAAGCTCTTGAAGTAGAGGTTCTCATAGAACGTCCGGTAATTCGCGATGCCGGCCACTTCCGGAACCTCGTCATCGAATTCCAGCTGGCAGGTCGTGTCGTGCGTCTCCGGATCGACGCAAGGGCGGAACAGGCTTTCCGGCGGCACCCAGAGTTCAACAAACATGTCGTAGTTCCACTCGGGATAAAGGCCCAGAAACTGCTTCAGATACAAATCGAGGTTCGTCTTGTCCGCTTTGGGCTGGTCCGTCAGGAAAACCTGACAGCGCTCATGCATTTTGGGTGCGAGCGTCACCCAGATTACATAGTCCTCGCTGGGCGAGGTGGCGTCATGACCTTGGATGAAATTCCGGAAAGAGCCTTCCGATTTCCAGGTCACGACCAGCACCCGGGATTTTTCGTCGTTCCAGACCAACGCTTCGTTATCCGGGGTCAAGGCCACCAGATCATCGACAATTTCGGCTTCCGTCGCGACGGAAGCGTCGATAACACCCCCCTCATATTCCTGAAGCAGCCGGTTCGGCTCTGCCGCAACAGCAAGGGGAAAGACAATCAGGCATGCGGCGATCGTTTTGGACTTCATCGTGCGGGGCTCCTCTAGCTGAACGACACCTTAGCAGGTTTTCGCCTGGTCAAGGTGCCATACCGCACATTCGGGAAAATCAGGGGAACAGGATCCAACAGGCAACGGGAATGGGGACCTCGCCAGGTCAGCGTGTCGCGAAGGCGGATCCGTCAACAGCGAAATGGTAGCCGGGTGGAGGTAGCAATAGGGTCCATCTAACGATCAATCAGATAAAGTTTTTGCTGTTGTGAGCGGACGCGAACCCGCCGCTTGAAAATGTCAGTGGCCATAGGCGCAGCCGGAGCGCCTGATCGTCAGAAAATGCACGGATGCGACCGGCTGAAAAGATCAGAGTATGCAAAGCCGGTTCAAGATCCGGGCGGCGAAGTTTTTGCTGCCCGGATCCAGACATGGTTCAAAACCTGAAGAGTGCGCCAATGGTTGCCGATATCGTCGAGTCATCCAGGCCCGCGTCACTAAGGTCGCCCGCGACCTTGACATTGATAATGCCCAGATTGATCCCGATTTCCGGCCCATAAATGAAGTCGTCATTGACGCCGCTGCCGTAGATATAGCCGGCGTTGACGCCAACGTAAGGAACGACACCGCCGAGCGTACCCAGACTGCCCACCTCACCAAAATGATAGTCTATACTGCCCACCGATCGGCCGCCGACGCCGTTCGCATCGAAAGCATAGAAAATCGCCTGTTCACCGCCGATGGCAATATTGGGCGTGATTTTATACGAGGCGGTGAGATTACCTCCGGCCAGATGATTATCCTGGGATAGGTTGAAACCATAGTAAGGGGCGACGGTGAACTGGATACGATTGAACCTCTCGGCGAGCGTTTCATCCTCGGCCATGGGCTGCGGTGGCGCCTCCGCGACAGGCGGGGCTGGCGGCTGTTGCAGTTCAATTCTCACGACACGATTGCGCTGTTCCGCAACGCCATCCGCGGTTTGGACGATCAGTTGATCCTGCCCCACTGCTTCCACACTGATAGCGTCTGGCGAAATCCCTTCCGCAACGAGAGCGTCACGCACGTTCGCGGCGCGCTGTTCCGAAAGCTGCTGGTTCAGGTCGGCGGGGCCAGTTGTGTCTGCGTGCCCTACCAGTTCGAGCGATGCAGCCTCACCTGACCTGAAAGCCGAAGCGGCTTGTTCGATGACTTCCTTGGCTCGGTTGTCGAGACGAGCAGAACCGAGCGCGAACTCCACGACGTACTCAGAGATCTGCGCCTGAACAGCCGCCGGATAAACAGTGCCGGTTACGGAAGCTACCCCGAGCAGGGCAGCTACCGACGTGGCAAGTGCGAACCTTTTCATCTCCACCTCTTTAACTTTGGTGAACGGTCGTTCCACGGGTCTGTCCAATCTTCGCTTCGGGGCCGGGGTGAAAGTTCAAGAACGCCGGCCACAGCTTGCTGGATCAACGGTCGAAATGCCGGTTAGTTCTCACCGATCTTCCCGTGCGTCGGCATGACGCGTCTTGTCGGCACAAAATGGAGATTCCAGAGCAATGAATATGGTCGAGCCAGTTTTTGTCTAATCGCTCGGCCCATTGGACCAGCCAATAAGCCCTGACCTAGACTGTCAGCACCATCTTGCCGATCACCTTGCGGTCCGCGATCTCCCGCAGCGCATCCTGCACCCGTTCCAACGGAAACGTCTTCCAGACCCGCGGCTTGAGCCTCCCGGCAGCGACTTCCGGCAGAATGGCGGTGAGCCGCTCGCGCGTTTCGTCCGGGAAGTGGTCGGAATGTTCGCCGAAGACCGCGCCGATGACGGAAAAGTTCTTCACTAGGATCATGTTGGTCGCTGCCTGGGCGATCTCGCCGCTGGCAAAGCCGATGATCAGGATGCGCCCCTCCCAGGCGATGCATCGCACGCTCTGGGCGAAGGCGTCGCCGCCGACGGGATCGAACACCACGTCCGCGCCATGGCCGCTGGTGATCTCCCGCACCCGGTCGCGCAGCGGCTCCGTCGCATAGTTCACGGTCGCGTCCGCGCCAATCTCACGCGCGATGGTGCACTTCTCGTCCGTGCCGGCGGCAGCGATCACCCTGGCGCCGAGCAGCTTGCCGACCTCGATCGCGGCGATGCCGACGCCGCCGGTCGCGCCCAGCACCAGCAGCCACTCGCCGGGGCGAAGATAGCCCCGGTGGGTCAGGGCGAAATGCGCGGTGCCGTAAGCGACGGGGAAGGCCGCGCCGGTGACGAAGTCCATCGCCGCCGGCATGGGCGTGACGATGCCGCCGGGCAGCACGATTTCCGCCGCGAAGCCGCCCCCGTGGCGGGCGAAGGCCATCACCCGGTCGCCGGGCTGCACATGCGTCACGCCCGGCGCGCATTCCAGCACCATGCCCGCCACCTCCAAGCCGGGGGTGAAAGGCAGAGCGGGCTTCACTTGGTACTTGCCCTCCGACATCAAAATGTCCGGGAAGTTCACGCCTGCCGCCTTCACGCCGATGCGGACGCTGCCTTCGCGCAGGACGGGGCTTGGCGCCTCCCCCACCGTCAGATTGCGAACGGAGCCGAGTTCGGGGCAGAGCACGGCACGCATGGCTCAGGCTTTCTCTTTCGGATCGGAGGCAAGATCGGCGGTGGCGCGCGCCTTTAGTTCGCGCCGCATCAGCTTGCCCGTCGGGGTAAGCGGCAGTTCTGCCGCCAGCACGATCCAGTCCGGCACCTTGTAGGCGGAGAGCAGTGCGCGGCAGTGGGCGCGCAGCTCCTCCGGCGCGGGCGGGGCGCCCGGCTTCAGCACCACGTAGGCGGCGATGGTCTCGCCCTTCACCGCGTCATCCACGCCGGTGACGCCGGCAAGGCCGACGGCGGGATGGCGCTGCAGCGCTTCCTCCACCTCCGCCGGCGAGACGTTGATGCCAGAACGCTTGATCATCTCCGAAATGCGCCCGGCGAAAACCAGGCTGCCGTCCTCTTCGAGGGAGCCAAGGTCGCCCGTGCGGAAGAAGCCGTCTGCCGTAAACGCTTCCGCGTTGGCGTGGGCGCTGGCGCAGGCATAGCCAGGCGTGAGGTAGCCCTGCACCTGGATCTCACCGACCTCACCGGGGGAACACTCCCGCCGGCTGTCAGGATCCTGGATGCGCACGGTGACGCCTGGCAGCGGCGGCCCCTGGCAGGCGGCGCGCTTCGCGAGCGGCCAGTCGTGGGGCGTGACGCAGCAATTGCCGTAGCTCTCGGTCTGGCCGTAGATGTTACAGATTTCGCGCATGCCCAGCTCTTCTGCCGCCCGCACGATGTCCTGCGGCGCGCCAATGGTGACGCCGGTCCGCAGGCTCGCCGTCCGCTCCGGCCGGAAGCCCTCGTGCGCCAGGAGGGCGCTGGTCATCGCGGGCAGGGTGTAAAAGGCGGTGCAGCGCTGCGCCTCGATCAGGTCCAACGCCCCGCCGGGCTCAAAATGGCCCTGCAGCACCAGCGTCGCGCCGTGACTGACAGTGGCCATCAGGGCGTTGACCGCGCCATAGGACCAGAATAGCGGAATGGAGACCAGTACCCGGTCCGCTGCCGTGAGGCCCATGCGCTCGCCGATGTTAAAGCCGTTCTCGATGGCGGCAAAGTGCTGGAGCGGCACGCATTTCGGGCGGGAGCTGGAGCCGCTGGTGTAAAGGACCACCAGCGCATCCCCGGCGCTCGCTCCCTCGCCGGGTGGCAGGCAGGCATCCCCGGGCGCGGCATAGGCGCCGTAGTCCGGCCCGTCGATCAGCACCACGCGCGCCACTCCCGGCAGCTTCCCCGTTCGGCGCAGCCCCTCGATGTCGTCGGCGAAGCTCTGCCGATGATAGGCGGAAAGCGTGAACAGGGTGCCGACGCCCGCGTCATTCAGCAGGAACTCCAACTCGGCCGCGGTCGACCAAGTGCTGAACGGGGCGAGCGTCGCGCCGAGTGCCGCCGCGCCGAAATACACCTCCAGCCATTCCCGCCGGTTGTTGCAGAGCAGGCCGACGCGGTTGCCGCGCTTGACGCCGTCCGCCCGCAGGCACGCCGCGACGCCGGCGGCCTTATCGCAAAGCCCGGCGTAAGAGACCGTGGCGCCGTCCGCGATGACAACCGGATGATCCGGCGCACGCTGCGCCTGCTCGGTGAGAAGGTCGAAGGCCGTGCGGCTGAAGGGGCTTTGCATGGAGGAACCGAAGACGGCAACATTGATACAGACCAGCACCATACCGGCCGCTTCGTTTCCGACCAAGCCCGCCC
>CAYYSC010000267.1:0-5155 GCA_964474065.1 uncultured Rhodospirillales bacterium
CGACCTTTTTCCGAACGGCTTCCAAGCCTGCGTCATCTCGGAGAAACCGGGTTGCCAGCCGCGACAGCCCGTTAGCCATCTCCAACGGACCGAAGTTCGTTTCGGTCAGCACCATGGCCGCTGGCGGACGGTTATCCTCCTCAAAAATGCCGACGAGCATGTAGGAGCGGTCGGCCGCGAAGGCAAGTTCCGCCAGCATGCCCGCAAAACAGGAGCCGGGCTCTATCACCGCCACGAGCGTACGCGAAGTGACGTCAAGCCGTTTCAGCGTGCGCCGCCAGTAGTGCCTAATTTCCGACGCAAACCAGTCCTCTGCCGCGTGTGCGGCCAGGAATTCGTCGTGGGCCAACACCGAGGCCGGATCGCCGACGGTTTCCAGAACCCAAATCCCGATCTCCGGCTCGTTTAGCCGAAGCTGCAAGATCGCATCGTCAAGCGCCCGGACGGCTGCGAGTCCCCAGTAGGCCGAGCCTTGCGCCCGCAGCGCCTCGGCACCAGCCGGCGGTTGCGAGGTCGGCCCGGCCAGCGTCAGGCGAGCAAGTCCCCGCTCCCGGTCAATGCGCACATTCAGATAGGGATAGGTGATAGAGTCGGGCGCTATGGTCCGCTCCAAGGGTCTCAGCTTAACGCCCTCGCCACCACCTGAGCGTGGCGACCGAGTAGCGAGCGTTTCGATGCGTTCGTGCAACAGTCGGTCGAAACCGGACCGCGGCGCGACATGATCCACCAGGCGCCAATGCAAGGCGCGCTGGCCGCCCATGCCTTCTTCGAGGGAGCAAAACACATCCGCGCGGTCGCGGCGCACCCGGCGTTTGTCCACGACCCTGGTCAGCCCGCCGGTGCCCGGCAGCACCCCCAGCAGCGGCACTTCCGGCAGGGCAACGGACGAGCTCCCGTCGTCGACCAGCAGGATCTCGTCGCAAGCGAGAGCCAGTTCATAGCCACCGCCCGCGCACGCCCCCTCCACTGCGGCGAGGAATTTCAGGCCGCTGTGTTCGCTCGCATCCTCCATAGCGTTGCGGGTTTCATTGGTGAACTTGCAGAAGTTCACCTTGTGCTCATGGCTCGCCCCCGCCAGCATCCGGATATTGGCGCCGGCGCAGAATACGCGCGGCTTGGCGCTCCGCAAAATCACGACCTTGACCGCGGGATGTTCGAACCGGAGCCGCTGTAATGCATCGGCCAGTTCGATATCGACGCCCAGATCGTAAGAATTAAGCTTAAGCTCGTAACCGGGCATCACCCCTGCCGTTTCATCGACGTCCATCCAGAGCGTCGCGCTCCGCCCGTCCACTTCCAGCGCCCAGTGTCGGTAGCGCGCGGGATCCGTTTGGCAATCGATGCGCATTTCGGCCTTTCGCAAGGTGGAGGGAACGGGCTCGAACTCTATATATCCGCGCGAGAGCGGGGGCCAGCGGAATGAAACCGAGCCGTTCGGCAATCGTGCCCATGCCGCGTTCGGCCTTGGATTGCAAGAACCGCGGGCAATACAGACAAAAAGAGCTCACCATGGCTGAAGGAATCTGCGAATCGTTCAAGGGACGTGACGAAGCGGATCCGGTACTAAACGAGGTTGAGCGGCTTCAGCGGCGCGCTTTGGGGCGGGCTCCGGGGCACCTTGATCGGCCTTCTCTTCCTGAGTCCCTTGGCGGGCCTGCAGGCGGGCGGCGCAACCGGCGACGCCATGCGTGCGATAAGCCTGACTTTGACCGGTCACGGCATCGACAATGATTTGATTTCGTTCGCGGTCCTGACAAAACTGTCGAAGAGGACAGTTCAGCTTGGTTCCTGCTGGTCCGCCACGCCAAGGGCGAACAAACTTTCCGGTCGGAAGTCATTGCCGCAGCCGGGGCCGCACCGTGACCCCAGGAGTGGCGCCCATTCTTTCGGATCGAGCCGGTCATCCCTCTTAAGGCCGGCTCTTTATCACTACCCATCATCACTTCCCATCGGCCGGTTGACTGCTGAAAGATTCGCCCGCAGATCGGCCTCTTCTGCCTTCAGGCATTCGCGCCATTCGGCGCATTCGGCATCCAGTCGGTGCCGCCATTGCTGCAGCCGCTGCCATTCTTCACGAAGGCGCGCCAGTTCTGCGGCAATCTCTTGATCATTCTCGTGCATAGCTTTACAGCTTCTCGTCATTTCCGAAAATCGCAAGCGTCTTTGAAGGAGTCCGGTCGCGATGCCGATTCCCGCCACCATGACCGCTATCGAAATCCCGGCGCCGGGCGGCCCGGAGCAACTCGCCCCTGTCACCCGTCCGGTGCCGCAGCCGGGAGCGGGGGAGGTCCTCGTGCGGGTCGCCGGCGCCGGAATTAACCGGGCGGACACGCTGCAACGCCAGGGCCTTTACCCGATGCCGCCGGGCGTGACGGACATTCCGGGCCTGGAATGCTCCGGCGTGGTGGCAGCCCTGGGAGAGGGAACGCGCCGCTGGCAAGTGGGGGACCGCGTCTGCGCCCTGTTGGCCGGCGGCGGCTATGCGGAATACGTGAGCGTCCCGGAGCCGCAATGCATGCCGATCCCGCCGGGTGTCAATCTCGTCGAGGCTGGCGGTCTGCCGGAGACCTTTTGCACGGTTTGGACGAATGTATTCGACCGCTCCCGCCTGAAGCCGGGCGAGGTCTTTCTGATCCAGGGCGGGACCAGCGGCATTGGGTTCACGGCGATCCAGCTGGCGAAAGCCTTCGGCTCGCCAGTGCTCGCGACGGCGGGTTCCGACGAAAAATGCGCGGCTTGCATTTCCTTCGGCGCGGACCGGGCCATCAACTACAAGACCGAGGATTTCGTGCAGGTCGGGATGGAGTTCACCGACGGCCGCGGCGTCGACGTTATTTTGGATATGGTCGGCGGCTCCTATATTCAGCGGGAGCTTGAGGTCCTTGCCCGTGAAGGGCGCCTCTGTTTCGTCGCCCTGATGGAAGGGACGAAGGCCGAGGTCAACTTCGGCTTGGTGCACCGCAAGCACCTGACTGTCACGGGCTCGACGCTTCGCTCTCGCCCGGTCGAGGACAAGGGGGCGATCTGCCGGGCCCTGGAAAAGAAGGCTTGGCCGCTGTTTGGAACCGGGTCAGCTTGGCCCGTCACCTACGAGCGCTTCCCACTTGCGGAAGCCGGTAAGAGCCACGAACTGATGGAATCGAGCCGGCACATCGGCAAAATCCTGCTGACGACGGGGTTTGAGGGCTGAAAGCTCTTTTTATTTCTTGATATTGAACAGCCCAAGGAACGGTTATGTCTCAACCATTGATGCCGAAAGCCACGTGCGTTTGGCTGATCGAAAACACCGCCCTGACCTTTGAACAGATCGGCGATTTCTGCAACATGCATGCGCTGGAGGTGCAGGCTGTTGCCGACGGGGAGGTCGCGCAGGGAATTATCGGCCGCGATCCCATTGCGGCAGGGGAATTGACCCGGCAGGAAATCAGCCGATGCGAGGCTGACCCTTCGGCCCGCCTGAAGATGGCGAAGATCGCCACCCCGCGTGCCGCCGAACGCACGAAAGGCCCCCGCTACACCGCCATGGCGAAGCGGCAGGACAAGCCCGACGGTATCGCCTGGCTGGTGCGCAATCATCCCGAATTGTCCGATGCCCAAATCGGCAAGCTGCTGGGAACGACGAAAAACACGATCAATGCTGTTCGCGATCGAACGCACTGGAACAGCGCGAACATCAAACCGCGTCATCCGGTGGATCTGGGCCTTTGCACCTATCTGGAACTGAACGCGGCGGTGGAGAAAGCGAGAGCCAAGCTCACGCCGGAAGAGCGTGCGGCCATCGAGCAGCGCGAGCGCGAGCAGGAGGAGCAGCCGGAGCCGGAAGAGAAGCGGGACACCATCCCCTCCATTGCAGAACTGTTCGGCCGGCCGGGCGGCGAAGACTAAGGTCAGCACCTCGTATTCGGGGTCTTTTGGTCATGGAGCGAGGGAGGCAGCCGGGCAGGACATCTCGGCGCCGCTTGAGACGCAGGCACATTGCCATCGATGCCATCGATACAATTCCCTTTTCTACCGAAATGCGGTAATCTGAAAGGGAGTTTGATCTGGGGAGCGAGTGGTTCAAATGGCCGACTATGCGCGTGTTCTGCGGGGCGACCCCGCGCCCTATTTTCAGCAGCGGTCCTACGCCAATCCGCGTTACGCTTTTGACACCGCGGCGGGACGTTACATTGTCCTTTGCTTTTTCGGAAGCGCTTCCACGGCTCATGCACAGGCTGCGATAGCGGCTGTCCGGACGAAACCGGAAATTTTCGACGATGAGACCGCCTGTTTTTTCGGCGTCAGCAATGATCCGCAGGACGAAACCGAACAGCGGGTCGCGAACAGTTATCCCGGCTTCCGGTTTCTTTGGGACTTCGATCTGAAAGTCAGTCGGCTCTATGGAACAGCTGCCAGCGACGCTGCGGGCGAAAAGGGCTCAGCGGTACTGCGATGCCGATGGATCGTGCTGGACCCGACGCTGCGGGTTTTGACCGTCATCCCGTTTCAAAAGGACCACAGCGATATCGGCGAAGTGCTTGCCCTTTTGGAAAGCCTTCCACCGCCATCGCGATTTGCGGGTTTCGAGCTCCAGGCACCGGTCATCGTTTTGCCGAACGTGTTGGAGCCGGAACTGTGCGAAAAGCTCATCGGCCTTTACGAGGCTGACGGCGGCGCAGAGTCCGGGTTCATGCGCGAAGAGAACGGCAAGACCGTTCGCGTAACCGATCATGGCCACAAGCGCCGCCGCGATTACCGGATCGCCGACAGGGATTTGATCAGCGCTCTTCAGGAACGCTTCCTGCGACGGGTC
Organism: uncultured Rhodospirillales bacterium; assembly: GCA_964474065.1. Taxonomy (GTDB): domain Bacteria; phylum Pseudomonadota; class Alphaproteobacteria; order Bin95; family Bin95; genus JACKII01. The sequence goes on from CAYYSC010000267.1 coordinate 4,793, forward strand.
GTGCCGGAGATCGCGAAAGTTCACCAGTTCCAAGCCACCCGGATGGAACGGTACATCGTTGCCTGTTATTCGGCCGACGATGGTGGTCATTTCCAGCCGCACCGGGACAACACGACCAAGGGAACGGCGCACCGGCGTTTTGCCGTGTCGGTGAACCTGAACGACGACTACGACGGCGGTGAGGTCCGTTTTCCGGAATACGGGCCACGCAGTTTCAAGCCGCCGGCCGGGGGAGCGGTGGTTTTTTCGTGCTCTCTCCTCCACGCCGTATCGAAAGTAGCGCGCGGTACGCGCTACGCGTTTCTGCCCTTCCTGTACGACGATGCGGCCGCGAAAATCCGGGAAGAGAACAACCGCTATCTC
>CAYYSC010000268.1:0-5139 GCA_964474065.1 uncultured Rhodospirillales bacterium
TCAAGGAAGAATGTGAAACCGACCTCTTCGGCGAACAGACTGTACTCTGCGGCGGTCTGACAGCGCTGATTCAGGCGGGTTACGAAACGCTGGTCGAAGCAGGCTACGCGCCGGAGATGGCTTATTTCGAGTGCGTGCACGAGGTGAAGCTCATCGTTGACCTGATTTACGAAGGTGGCATGGCCGGCATGCGTTACTCGGTCTCGAACACGGCGGAGTATGGTGACTATACTCGCGGCCCGCGGGTCATTGATGCGTCCGTGAAGGAGCGCATGAAGGAAATCCTGAGCGAAATCCAGCGTGGCGAGTTCAGCCGTGAGTGGGTGCTGGAGAATGCCGCCGGTCAGACCAGCTTCAAGGCAAAGCGCCGGATCGGTGCGGAGCATCAATTGGAGGAAGTCGGCGCGCGCCTGCGCGCCATGATGCCTTGGATCGGCGAAAACGCGCTGGTCGACAAGGCGAAGAACTAGGCGCGGCTTAGTCCCATCTTCCTGAGCGTTGGCAGTGGGCGTATAACTTGCGTCCACTGCTGTCGATCAGGGCATGGGCCCCAGCGCGCAGCGGTGAGTGAGGCCCCATGTTTTCCGCGCTTCTCGGACTTCTGAGCCAGGATCTGGCGATCGATCTCGGCACGGCCAATACCCTTGTTTACGTCAATGGCCGTGGCATTGTGCTCGACGAGCCTTCCGTGGTAGCCGTCCGGGAGACCCGCGGACGGCAACAAATTTTGGCCGTTGGGGAAGATGCCAAGTTGATGCTGGGCCGGACGCCCGGCAACATCCAAGCTATCCGGCCGCTCCAGGACGGGGTCATCGCGGACTTCGATGCGGCCGAAGAAATGATCAAGCATTTCATCCGCAAGGTGCATAACCGCCGCAGTTTCGTATCGCCGCGGGTCATTGTATGCGTGCCTTCGGGTGCCACGGAAGTGGAGCGGCGTGCCATTCAGGACAGCGCGCTCGGCGCCGGCGCCCGTCGGGTCTATCTGATAGAGGAACCGATGGCCGCGGCCATTGGCGCTGGCCTGCCCGTGACCGAGCCTTCGGGCTCCATGGTGGTCGATATCGGCGGCGGCACAACAGAAGTGGCCGTGATCTCGCTCGGCGGAATCGTGTACTCGCGGTCGGTACGTATCGGCGGCGACAAGATGGACGAAGCGATCATCGCTTATGTGCGCCGGCAGTATAACCTGCTGATTGGCGAATCGACGGCGGAGCGGATCAAGATCAGCATTGGTTCGGCCAGCGTGCCGGTAGGGCGCGAGGAACGTCGGGCTGCGGTGCGCGGCAGAGACATGATGAACGGCGTGCCCCGGGAAGTGATCATGGGCGAAGCCGAAGTCGCGGAAGCGCTGGCCGAGCCAGTGGCTCAGATTGTTGAAGCGGTGAAAGTAGCCTTAGAACACACGGCGCCGGAACTGGCCGCTGACATTGTGGACAAAGGTATTGTCCTGACCGGCGGCGGCGGGCTCCTGCCCAATCTCGATGAAGTGCTGGGCGATGCGACGGGTTTGCCCGTGGCGATTGCCGAGGATCCTCTGTCTTGTGTAGTTATGGGGGGAGGCCGCTGCCTTGAGGAGCGGCAGGCGCTGCAAAGTGTTCTGAGCGAATAGCGAGGCGCCCAGCGGCTATCGACGGCGCAGGAAAGCCGGATGGAGGACCATCCCAGACGCATTGGCGAAATGCTCGATGAAGGGCTGCGGACAGCCGCACGGGCTGCCCGGCGCATGGCCTATGTGGGGTTTGCGCTGTTGGCGTTCGGTTTCGTCCTGGTGGGGAAGATTGATGCAAGGCTGGTAGACCATGTTCGCGCCCTGATCGCGGACATAACCGCACCGGCACTGGATGTCTTTTCCTATCCGCTCTCGGTTGCCGATGATTTGCTGCAGGATCTTAAGGGCTTCAGCAATTTGCGCGAAGAAAACCGGCGTCTGCGGGAGGAAAACGCGCGCCTGACCCAACTCCGGCTGGCAGCGCATCGTCTGCAGCAGGAGAATGCCAGCCTGCGGCGTTTGATGCGTTTCGACCCGGGGCCGGTAACACGGTCGATCTCCACTCGAGTGATCGCCGACACCGGAGGTGTATTTGCGCGCAGCGTGATGGTGCATGTCGGCAAAGCGCACGGCCTGCGTCGTGGCCTGGCGGTTATCGGCTCCACGGGTCTTGTCGGGCGGGTCCAGAGTTTGGGAAAAGAGGCGGCCCGGGTTCTGTTGATCACGGATCTGAATTCGAAGGTGCCCGTCGCAATCGGCGAAGGACGCCTGCGCGCGATCATGGCCGGCAAGAACCGTCCCTATCCTGCGCTGGAATTCTTCACCTCGGAGCGGGCTCCCACGCTTGGCGCACTGGTGGTGACATCCGGCGACGGCGGCGTGTTCCATCCGGGTCTGCCGATTGGGGTAGTCCAGGCAGCAGAAGCGGGTGGCTGGCAAGTGCGCCCGTTTGTTGACTGGAACCTGCTGGATTACGTCCGCATTGTCGATTACGGGGACGAACCGTCGGTCGACTTGGCGTTAGAACAGGAGGCGCCGCCATGACGGACCGGAACAGGCCTTCTTTGAGCCGGACCTTGGATGTCGCCTGGCCGGGATCCTTGGTTGTTTGCGCCATCTTGGCGTTGACGGCGCCGATGCCCTTTCCGCCCGTCCTGGTTCCTGATTTCGTCCTGATGTTGGTCTTTCTGGCCGCCGCATTCCGAGAGGAAGTTTTTCCCGTATGGTTATGCTTCGCCCTTGGTCTTCTGGTCGACCTGCTCGGCTCGACCCCGGTCGGCCTTCATGCGCTGGTTTATCTGATGGCGCACGGGTTTGCCGCTAGCCAGCGCCGGTATTTGGACTGGGTCTTGTTTCTATGGGGAGGATTTGCCCTGGTTGCAGGGGGAGCGGGCACCCTGCGATGGGCGCTTGTTTCCCTTTACCATGAAACATGGCTTCACCCTGAGCCTCAGATGATCAACACGTTGATCTCTATTTTAGTGTTCCCACTCATTTCTCAGCCGTTCCAGCGCCTTATCGGAGGTGAGCGGTATGCGTAAGAGCGCAGCGGACCGTCACACCCAGCGTCGGCTGCAGCGGCTGTCGCGGCGTGCCCTGCTGCTTGGCGCGGCGCAAGCTGGCGGTTTTCTTGTGCTGGCCGGCCGCATGTATCAGCTCCAGGTTCAGGAGGCTGACCGCTACCGCACGCTTGCGGACAAAAATCGAATCGGCTTGCGGCTGGAAGTGGCGACCCGCGGCCTAATCCTTGACCGTTACGATAGGCCAATGGCCTTGAACCAGACGGCCTATCGGGTTGCGGTCGTTCCGGAAGAAGCGGGCGACCTCCAGCGGTTGCTGGAACGCCTTGATCGGCTGGTTCCCTTGACCGAGGAGCAGCGCGAAAGGGTATTGGTAACGGCGCGTCGCCAGCGGTCCTTTTTACCGATCATTGCCTACGAGGACCTGACCTGGCAAGAGATTGCCCGGATTGGCGTGCACACTGCCGATTTGCCGGGGGTGGAAGTCTCTGAAACCAAACAGCGTGTCTACCCCGAAGGAGAGGTCGCTGCCCACTTGGTCGGTTACGTTGGCGCGGTTTCGGAACAGGAACTGACTGCAGACCCGGTGCTGGCGCTTCCCGACTTCCGGATTGGAAAGTCCGGCGTCGAAAGGATTTATGATCGCCAATTGCGGGGTGAAGCCGGGCGCCGCCAAGTGGAAGTTAACGCAGTTGGCCGAACTATTCGGGATTTGCGGCGGATCCCAGAGACGCCTGGTGAGAATCTGCAACTTTCCATTGATGTGGAACTGCAAAAATTAGGTGTGGAGCGTTTTGGTGAGCAAACCGGCGCGGCCGTCGTGATGAATGTCCACACCGGTGAGATCCTCTCCCTGGTGTCGCGTCCTTCCTATGACCCGGGCCTGTTCGTCGGGGGCATCAGCCGACAGGACTGGGAACGTCTGATCAAGGCACCGGATGCGCCGTTGGTGAACAAGGCCATTGCCGGCCAATACGCCCCCGGATCCACCTTCAAAATGATTGTGGCATTGGCGGCGTTGGAGTCCGGGCTGATCAAACCCAGTACCGATTTTTTCTGTACTGGGGCCCTCGAAGTGGGCGATGGGCGGTTTCATTGCTGGCGCCGGGGCGGACATGGCAGGGTTGATCTGCATAATGCGGTGGTGCAGTCGTGTGACGTGTACTTCTACGAAGTGGCAAGGCGGATCGGCATTGCCCGGATTGCGGCGATGGCCCGCCGTCTTGGCTTCGGCAGCCGGCTCGGAATCGACCTGCCGGGCGAATTGTCCGGCCTGATGCCCGACAAGGAGTGGAAGCGCGAACGCCTGGGGCAACCCTGGCAGATCGGCGACAGTCTGATCGCTGGAATTGGGCAAGGCTATGTTCTGGCAACGCCGCTGCAACTGGCGGTGATGACCGCCCGGCTGGTGAATGGAGGCCATGCCATCACGCCTCGGCTCACCCAGGCGACGGAGCTACCTGCCGCCGTTTTCCCGTCGCTCGAGCTCGCAGAGAAGGATCTCGCCGTCGTCGTAAAAAGCATGATCGGTGTCACGAACGAGCCAAAGGGCACCGCGTCTTCCGCCCAGATTCCGGCGCCGGCTTTCAGGATGGGCGGCAAGACCGGCACGAGCCAGGTGCGGCGCATCTCTGCGCGGGAACGGCGTCTCGGCGTGCTGCGCAATGAGGACCGGCCCCGGGAACACCGCGACCATGCGCTGTTCGTAGGCTTTGCGCCGATCGCGGCGCCGGTGTTTGCGACCTCAGTCATTGTGGAGCACGGCGGCGGCGGGTCCAAGGTGGCGGCGCCGATTGCGCGCGACCTGTTGCTCGAAGCACAAATCCGCGCCAGGCAAAGGCGGGCATGAGCAAAAACGCTTTGCGTCAAAGCCGTGGACGAACAAAAGAGCGTTTTGACGGCGATACTCTTTGGCGCCGGATTTGGCGGCTGCATTGGGGGTTGCTGGGCCTGGTCGCCGCGATCGGCGGCGCCGGCGTGGCCATTCTTTATTCGGCCGCTGACGGCGACTGGCGGCCTTGGGCAGGCCAGCATGTCTTGCGCTTTGGTGTGGGTTTCGCCTTGCTGCTGGTCATCGGCCTCGTAGATCTCCGGGTCTGGTGGCGGCTAGCTTACCCCATTTATGCG
>CAYYSC010000269.1:0-5138 GCA_964474065.1 uncultured Rhodospirillales bacterium
GCAGGCTCAAAGGATCGTGGTGGGAGAAGCGGGCCTGCGCATCCAGAAAGAGCGCGCAATCCGCGACCGTCCGCGCCATCGGCCCCTGGACCGACATGGGCGAAAAGCCGCGCTTGGAGAAGTTCCTCGGCACGACCCCCGGCGAAGGCCGGTGACCGACCACGCCGCAGAACGCGGCCGGAATCCGAAGCGAACCACCGATATCGGAGCCATGCGAGAGCCAGACCTCGCCCGCAGCCACCGCGGCTGCGGCCCCTCCGGACGAGCCGCCGCTGCTCTTCGCGGTGTTCCAAGGCGTCACTGTCGTCCCGAACACCCGGTTCGTTGTTACCGGAAGCATGCCGAATTCCGGCGTGTTCGACTTCGCCACGACGAGCGCCCCACGCTCTTCGAGGGTCCGTACCAGGATATCCGAATGCGCCGCAATATTGTCCGCCATGAACGGACAGCCATAGGTCGTACGCTCCCCTTCCACGTCGACCAGGTCCTTCACGGCGATCGGGAGCCCTGCCAGCCATGCAGGATGGTCAGCGCCGGGCTGCCCCGTCAGCATCGCCGCCCGGTCGCGGGCCCGGTCGAAGAAACGGATAGGGAGCGCGTTAATCATCGGCTCGCACGCCTCTGCGCGCGCTGCCGCGGCGTCGATCAGTTCGACGGGCGAAACCTCTTTCGTCCGGAGCGCGGCAATGGCTTCTGTTGCGGTCAGTCTGATCAGATCGGCGGACACGGGCGGCTCCTGTGGCAGAGACAAGCCCATCCATGCAAGCAAATCCCGGGCGGCGCGTCAGCCTTTCTCTCGGGACATCGACAGTAAGCACTGCAATCGATAAGGATCCAAGACCTTTCCCGGAGATCTTTCCGGTCAAACGCGAACCCCCTTGCCCAGTCAGGGCGCCTTAACGCTATGGTAGAGGTCTGCATAACGGAGGATTAACCCATGGCTCTCGACCGGATGAAAGACAAAGTCGCCATCGTCACTGGCGCCGCCCCCCGTGGCGAAGGCGTCGGCAACGGCATGGCTTGCGCCATCATGTTCGCGCGGGAGGGGGCGAAGGTCGTCCTCGTCAACCGTAAGCGGGAAAAAGCCGATGCCCTTGCCGAATTGATCCGCGCCGAAGGCGGGGATGCCCATGTCATCCCAACCGACGTCACCAAGGAGGATCAGGTCAACGCCATGGTCGCAGAGACGATGGGTAAATATGGCAGGCTCGACGCGTTGCACAACAATGCCGGCATTGGCGGCGGTGGAGAGTTGGAGAAAACTGACCTGTCCGGCTGGCAAAAGGTTATCGAACTCAACATGACCGGTGTCATGCTTTGCTGCAAAGCGGCGGTCCCGGCCATGCGCGCGGGGGGCCGTGGCGGATCGATTATCAACGTCTCGTCAATCGCCGGCGCGGCAGGCCTGCTGCGGGAATCCGGCGGTGCCGCGGCCTACACGGCCTCCAAGGCCGGCCTTCACGGCCTCACCATGTCGATCGCTGCCGACTACGCTAAGGAACAGATCCGCTGCAACACCCTGGTGGTCGGCTCTGTCTATACGCCGATGGTGGCGCACCAGGGCGAAGAAGCCCGCCAGCGCCGGGCCAAAATGGTGCCGCTCCAGACCGAGGGCACCGCGTGGGACGTCGCCTATGCCGCTACCTTTCTCGGCAGTGACGAGTCCCGCTGGATCACCGGCATTGCCCTCCCGGTCGATGGCGGCCTGCTCTCAACCAGGCAATGGCCAGCCTGAAGCGTTCACCCAGTATTAGTCAACCAATGCAAAACGATACGGACGACCCAAGGCATGAATTGGCAACCGGAACTGGACGAACTCGCCCGGCGCGAGGCGATGGCCCGCGAGATGGGCGGGCCCGACAAGGTCAAACGGCAGCACGAGGGTGGCCGCCTGAGCGTTCGCGAGCGCGTGGCGAGCATGGCCGACCCCGAGACCTTCCGCGAGATCGGCGCGATCGCCGGCAAGGCGGAATACGACCATAACAATGAGCTCGTCGCGCTGACGCCTTCCAACTGCGTCTTCGGACGGGCCAAAGTGGGTGGGCGCCCGGTGGTCATTTGCGGCGACGATTTCACCGTGCGGGGCGGCTCGGCCGACGCCACGATCAAGGAAAAGCCGCAACTCGCCGAAAAGATGGCAAACGAACTCCGCATCCCGATCATCCGGCTGATCGAGGGTTCCGGCGGCGGCGGCTCGGTGCGGACCATTGAGACAACGGGCCGTACCAACCTGCCTGGCGGCCAGGGCCAATCAAGCCGCTTCGACCTGATCGCGAATAACCTGGCGACGGTACCGGTCGTGGCACTCGGCCTCGGCTCGGTGGCCGGCCTTGGGGCGGCCCGGGTGTCGGCCAGCCATTTCTCGGTGATGACCAAGGACACCTCCGCCATGTTCGTGGCAGGACCACCGGTGGTCAAAGGCATCGGCCAGGATCTGACCAAGGCGGAGCTCGGCGGCTGGCGAGTGCAGACCCGGGCGGGCGGCGTCGACAATGCCGTGAACTCGGAGGAAGAGGCGTTCGAGGCGACTCGGCGATTTCTTTCCTATCTTCCGTCGTCTGTTTACGACCTGCCACCGCGCGCTGAGCCTATCCCGGCAGGGGATCAGGAATCCCTGGCGCGCGCCGTCCCGAAGCTGCGGCGGCAGGCATACCGCATGCGCCCGATCATCGAGCGGCTGGTCGACCCCGGCAGCTTCTTCGAGATCGCACCGAATTTCGGCCGTTCGATGATTACGGGGCTTGCCCGCGTCGACGGCTGGCCGGTCGCGATCATGGCCAGCGATCCCTATCACTATGGCGGTGCCTGGACCGCCGATTCCTGCCAGAAAACGGTCCGCCACGTGGATCTGGCCGAGACCTTTCACCTGCCGATCCTGTATCTGGCCGACTGCCCCGGCTTCCTGATCGGCAAGGAGGCGGAGGAGACCGGCACCATACGCCACGGCGTGCGCGCCATGGCTGCCATCAATCAGTCGACCGTGCCCTGGTGCGCCATCGTCGTGCGCAATGCCTTCGGCGTCGCCGGCGGCGCGCACGTGCCGGTCGGGCGCTATCATACCCGCTACGCCTGGCCGAGCGGCTTCTGGGGTTCGCTGCCGCTGGAAGGCGGAATCGAAGCCGCCTACCGGGCTGAGTTGGATGCCGCGGCAGACCCCTCCGAAGAACTGGGCCGAATCGAGGAGCGGCTGGAAAAACTGCGGAGCCCTTTCCGGACGGCAGAAGCGTTTTGGGTGGAAGAAATCATCGACCCCCGCGAAACTCGCGGCCTCCTCGAAGAATTCGCGAATCTCTCGGCGCCCTTGCGCGAACCGGGCCCTCGACGCTTTGGGATCAGGCCCTAAGCGGCCCTCTCAACCTCAGGGCGATCCGCCGGAGTCTCCGGAACGCTCTCGAGCAGTCGGCGGGTGGCCTCCGGCAAGGCCATCTCCCTCCCCCGCGGGGCATAATAGCTCCCATTGATCTGCGTCCGGGCCATGACCACGGCCCGGAATCGCAGGAACAAATCGCGGTCGGGCGGTTGCGGGGCCGTCCAGAAGCGGGAGAGGCTCCCCTGATGGGTGAGCCCTTCGAGATCATAGAAGGCATTGCCAAGGGTAATCGTCGGCCGACCCATGTGCAGGGCCGCCAAGCCTGCGGTGCTGTTGACTGTCACCACCCCCATTGCTTTCTGTGTCAATCGAGAGAGGGAGCCGCTCGGCAAATAAACCAGCCGGTCACCGAGCCCGAATCGCTCCGCCGCCTCGACCACGGTTCGTTTCGGGCCTTCCGTTCCGTTATCCAGCGGATGCGCCTTGAACACCAGCCGGGCGTCAGGAGGGGCAAATTCTGCGAAATTCTGCGCGACATGCTCGATAAAGGGCGAAAGCCTCTTGTAAACAGAATGGATGCTGAGCTGCGTATCGCCGGGTTTTTGCAGCGTGCACAAAAAGAAGGGCCGCTTGCTGCTCAGCAATTCCCGTTCCGCCTCGCGCACCTTTCCTCGTGAGAATCGATCGATCGCGAACCGACTCAGATAACCCACCGCCTGCCGAAGGGGCGAATCGGGCCAAGGCGCCGTAAAATGCCGAAAAAAGGCGCTGCCTGCATAGTGAAACAGGCAGTGCCTGATGCTGTACCAAACATGGTAGGGCATGATCCGGCCGACCGGATCCGCCGGGTAGCGATGCTCGCTCAGGTCCGTATTCCGATAAAAGGAAGGCTCGCGCGGCAGGCTGGAAAAGCCATTTACGCCGTTGCGTTCGAGCGTGACCCAGTCCGGCCTGAAATACCCCAATTCGAAGACATGTCGGGCGATCCCCAGTTGCTTCGCTTGGCGCAGCGCAGGGCTGGCATAGGTTCCGCAATCACCGTAGGTGATGATATCGGAAACCCCTTGCGATTGGAGAAACCTGCCGATCCAGCTTTCCCATTCACCGATACCGCCCCTGAACACTGCGTTGTCGCGCCATCCCCAGTCCAGCAGGTCGCCGCCATGGACCGTGACGTGCGTAACCCGTGCACCGGCGCTTTTGAGATTCCGCCCCAATCTCCGAGAGAAAGGCCCGAAAGGGCCCCCGATAAAGAGGAAATGCCGAAGATGCGGCGGCACCGGGAGCGGTTGCTCGTTGCTCGGCTCGCATGTGAGGTCACCCCCTTCATCTTCCGCGATGCCAAGGCTGCCGTGCCCAATGAAATTCATGACCGGTAAATCCTGACGCCACCGGTTGAGGATCTAGCTCTGTCCACAACTTACCAAAAACAGTTCCGGCATTGGTGAGGACAGTCACTGAAGATGCGCACTCTCGTAACAAGATTTGCCCGCGCAATCGACTAAAAAAACCGGCCGTCTGTTGACAGGCGGCCGGCCGATATTGCGGGACGCTATACTCGGTTAGGAGAAGGCTTGTATTCCGGTGATCGCGCGTCCCAGGATAAGCGCATGCACATCATGGGTGCCTTCATAAGTATTCACGGCTTCCAGGTTCATCATATGGCGGACCACGTGATATTCATCATGGATGCCGTTGCCGCCGTGCATATCCCGGGCGACACGGGCGATTTCCAACACCTTGCCACAGTTGTTCCGCTTAATCAGGGAGATCATCGCCGGCGCGGCCTGACCCTGATCCATCAGACGGCCCACCTGCAGGGCCGACT